>DASQLS010000307.1:0-7758 GCA_035629915.1 Candidatus Limnocylindrales bacterium
CGCAGGATCTCGAGCACCTCTTCGGGCTCGGCCTCCTCGGCGAACTGCGTGAAGCCGCGCAGGTCACAGAACACGACCGACACCTCGCGTCGATGGCCGGCCAGGAGCTGCTCCCCCTCTGCATTCGCGATCAGCTTGGCCACGGTCGACGGCACGTAGCGCGCCAGCTCTTCGCGCTGGCGCTCGATGGTGCCCATCAGGCGGACATTCTCGATTACGATTGCGGCCTGGTCGGCGAAGGTCTGGACGAGCTCGATATCCGCCTCAGAGAAGCTGCGCACAGATGTTCGCGCGAGCCCGAAGACACCTACCAGCCGGTCCTGCGTTCGTACCGGAACGCCGAGCAGGGTTCGGAACTCACCCAGCCGCTGGCCCTCCTGCCATTGGTAGTCCGGATCAGAGAGCACGTCCTCGATCTGGACCGGCTCGCCTGAGATCACCACGCGTCCGACGACCGTCTGGCGCGTAACCGGCGACGGGTGATCGCGCTCGTACTGCTCCTGTTCGGGCGACCCGCCGTGCTGCGCGGCCAGCCGGTAGGCGTCACCAGCGGGAACGAAGACGTAGCCGTAATCCGCCTGGCACAGATCGGCGGCGCGTTCGACGACGATGCGCAGGGCACCATCAAGGTCGAACGGCATGGCGCTGATCGCGCGAAGGATCTCGCGAACGGCTTCGAGTTGCTTTGCTGCCTGCACTAAAGAACGCCCCTCCGGCGCTGCCCCCAGCTATTCACTTGCACGGCTGTGCCGCGGTCGCCGACCGGCCGGTGACCTACCAGATTGCGGTGTTGGAATCGACGGCTTCGAGCCACTTCCTGACGTCAGCCACGAAGCGACCTGCCTGCGCACCATCAGTTGCGCGATGGTCGAAGCCGAGGCACATGTACATCATCGGCTTGATGCCGATGGCGTCGCCGGTCGCGGTTTCGACCACAACCGGGCGCTTGACGATCGATTCCATCGTCAGGATGCCGACCTCGGGCGCGTTGATGATCGGCTGGGTGATCATCGACCCAGTCCAGCCGGTGTTGTCGAGCGTGAACGTGCCGCCCTGGATGTCGTCCAGCTTCAGCTTGCCGCTTCGGGCGCGGTCGGCGAGGTCGCGCAGGGCCCTGTTGAGGCCGTGGATGCTCAGCCGATCGGCGTCCTTGATGACCGGCACGACGAGGCCGTCCTCGACCGCGACGGCGACCCCGAGATTGATCGCCTGGCGGCGCCAATGGCCCTCGTCGGTGTAGTGGGCATTGAAGTCTGAGTGTCGCTTGAGCGCGTCGACTGTCGCCTTGGCGACGAACGCGTCGAAGGTCAGGCTGATGCCTTCCTGCGCCTGGTAGCTGCCCTTGTTGGAGTTCCGCAGCGCCACCACGCCGCTCATGTCGACCTCGATCGTGGTATAGGCAACCGGCACCTGGAGTGCCTTCGTCATCTGCGCCGCGATTGCCTTGCGCATCGGCGAGGCCTGCTTGAGCGAGTCGCCCTGGGCGACTGGCGAAGGAGCCGACGGTTGGGCTGCTGCCGGTGCCTGCGCGGCTGCCGGTGTCTGCGCCGGTGTCTGTGTTTGTGCCGCCTGAGCCGGTGCCTGCGCCGGGGCCTGCGCGGCCGCGTTGGCACCACCCGACTCGACGAACTTGAGCACGTCGTCGCGCGTCACCCGACCGCTGTGGCCGGAGCCGGCGACCATCGCCAGGTCGACGCCGTGCTCGCGTGCCAGCCGGCGCACGGCGGGTGTGGTCGGACCCTTGTAGCCGTTCGGGCCTGAAGCGCCGTTGCTGCCTGAGATTGTCGGCGGCGCGGCAACCGCGGTGGTGGCCTGAGCCGCGGCCGGCTGTGCCGTGGGCTGCTCGATGCTGCGCTCTGGTCGTTCGTCGGATCCTGCCGGGCCGTTGCCGCCGCCGAGCGGCGCGGTCTCGTCGGCGGATGCCTCCGCAGCGGCGACCGGTGCTTCGGCGGTCGGCGCTGCTGGGGCGGCGGCTGCCTCTGCCGGCGGTGCCTGCTCAGTCGCTTCGGCGGCTTCGCCAGCGCCCTCGATAACCGCAATATCGGTGTTGTTGGGGACCGTCTCCCCTTCCTGGACCAAGATCTCGGTCAGCGTTCCCTCGAAAGGCGACGGCACCTCGGCGTTCACCTTGTCGGTGATGACCTCGACGATGGGCTCGTACTTGTCGACGTGATCGCCGGGCTTCTTCAGCCACTTGCCGATCGTCCCCTCGGCAACGCTCTCGCCGAGTTGCGGCATCTGGACCTTGGGCATCTAGCGCGCCTCCGGAGTCAACTGCATCGCACTTAGTCTCGCCGATTGAGCGGAGTCGCGTCCATTCTGTCGAAAAGGGGCGACCTGCCAAAGAATCGACGGCGATTTACCAGCGAGCGCAACTTATGCTGCGCACGTGCTGCCCGAAACGCTGTATGCGCGAGCTGGCGAGGTTCACATCGCCTACCAGGTGCTGGGCGACGGGCCGATCGACATCATCCTTGCCGACCAATGGTTCAGCCACATGGACGCGCAGTGGGACGTTCCACCGTTGGCCGAGTTCCGTCGCCGCCTCGCGTCGTTCGGGCGGGTGATCATGTTCGACAAGCGCGGCATCGGTCTGTCCGACCCGGTTCCGATTGACGGCCTTCCGACTCTCGAGATCTGGATCGATGACCTGCGGACGGTGATGGACACCGTCCGTTCGGCGCGGGCGGCGCTGATCACCAACATCGGTGGCGCACTGATGGCGATCGTCTGTGCCGCCGCCTTTCCCGATCGGATCACGTCCCTGGTGATCGTCGACGGCTTTGCCCGTTTCCTCGAGGCGCCGGACTACCCGATTGGCGCACCGCCGCATGTCGTCGACGGCCAGCTGGATGCGGTCTCGGCCGGATATGGCCGTGGTCTGATGATCGACATGTTCGCACCGAGCATGGCCGGCGACCCGCGGCTGCACGATGCCTGGGCGCGCTACGAACGCGTGTCGGCCAGCCCGGGGAGTGCCAGGGCGATGGTCAAGCTGATCTACGAAACCGACGTCCGCGACGTCCTGCCCACGATCCGGGTGCCGACCCTGGTGATCCACCATACCGACGTTCGATTGCTGCGCAGTCCCTACGGGCGCTACCTCGCCGACCACATCCCAGGCGCCAAGTACGTCGAGCTGCCGGGCGTCGACAATCTGATCTGGGCCGGCGACCAGGAGGCGATGGTCGGCGAGATCCAGGAGTTCGTGACCGGCGCCAGGCCGCAGCCGGAGGTGACCCGCGTTTTGGCCACGGTGATGTTCACCGACATCGTCGACTCGACCGTGCGCGCGGTGGCGCTCGGCGACCAGCGGTGGAAGCTGCTGCTGGCTCAGCACGACCAGATCGTTCGGAGCGAGCTGGCACGCGGATCAGGACGCGAGATCAAGACCACCGGGGATGGTTTTCTGGCGACGTTCGACGGGCCGGCACGCGCGATCAGGACGGCGCGCGCGATCCGCGATGGGCTCGCCGCGGCCGGGATTGAGGTCCGTGTCGGGCTGCACACCGGCGAGGTCGAGTTCGTGGCCGACGACGTCCATGGAATCGGAGTGCACATCGGCTCGCGCGTGGCGTCCCTCGCGGGCGCGGGCGAGATCCTCGTTTCGAGCACGGTCAAGGATCTGGTCGCTGGATCGGGGATCTCGTTCGAAGACCGCGGCCGGCACGTCTTGAAAGGTGTCCCGGACGACTGGGCCATCTACGCGGTCATCGACTCTTAGGTCCGCCGCGTGTCGGAGCCGCTCTGAAGATCAGAACCCCGCGTCTCAGGGCTCTGGTTCGTCGCATCCAGCGATGGTGGGGTTCGTATGTCCGCGCCAAAGCCTCGCGACCGGGTCGGAGTGCCGCAATCGGGGGCAGGCAACCTGCGGGTCTCTAGGTGAGAGGGTTCGGTGTCTGTTTGGTGGATTGCAACCCGGCCATCTCTAAAGGCTCGATGGCGCGAGCCGGGCCGCCCGGGATAGCCTTGAAGGCGATGACTGACGAGCAAGCGCCGAGCGAGAAGCGCAGGAAGCGAAAGAAGAAATTTGAGGTTGGGGTCTCCATCGGCGGCGCAATGGCCGGTCTGGAGCAGGCCGTCTTCAGAACGTTGCCTCCGATCGAGGAGGTCGTGGCCCATGCCCGTCGCGACGATCCGATCCCAACCGGCGATGGCGGATTCGTCGTTATCGAGATTCCCGAACCGGTGAAGTAGGCCGGATCGGAGAGGATCAGGCCTCGGAGGACTCCGGCGCGGCGGCAGCAGCGGCCGTGGCGGCATCGACGGCCTCGTCGGTGACCTCGTGAGCCTGCGGCGAACCGCCCAGGTCGGCCATGATCTGCGTCAGCAGTGCCGCTTTCTCCGAGGGGACGATGGCGCCGAGGGCGGCCTTGCCACCACTCAATTCGGCGGTGAGCCGATCACGATCCTCAGCGGAGAGTGCCGGACCCGCCTGGCGGAAATGACCGAGGGCGGCGCCACCAATGACGCCGGCGAGCAGCCCGATGGGGGTCACCGCAGCGAGAGCGAGGCCGATCGTGGCGCCCTTGCCGCCGCTGCGCTTGCCCATCTTGTGCTCCTGGAGCTGGCCGTCGTCGTCGACGATGAGAACGCCAATCGGGCCCAGCTCGATGTCCGAGTAGGCCGCGATCCCACCCTGAAGCTCGCCGACGGCAGCCTCGGCGGCCTCCTGGTTGGCAAAGATCCCGAAGACCAACTGCTTGGGCACGAATGCCTCCTCGATTTGGTTAGGTTGGCGGCGTAGTAAGTGGCGGCCTGGTGCGGCTCTAGTAGGCGGCGAGTCTGCGAACCGCGTCGGCGATGCGGTCTGGGTTGGGCATGTACCAGTCCTCGAGGACGTGGTTGTAAGGCACACCGGGTACGTCCGGCCCGGTGACTCGGACGATCGGCCCATCGAGGTGGTCGAAGGCCTCCTCGGCGATGATCGCGGCCACTTCCGCGCCGTAGCCGCCGAAACGGTTGTCCTCGTAGACGATCACGGCCTTGCCCGTCTTGCGCACGCTCTCGAGCACAGTCGTGCCGTCGAGCGGGCGAAGCGTGCGCAGGTCGACGACCTCGACGCTGACGCCGTCGGCCTCGAGCAGGTCCGCGGCCTCAAGCGCGTAATGGGCCATCAATCCATAGCCGATCACCGTCACATCGGACCCCTCGCGGGTCACCTTGGCGGAGCCGAGCGGCACGGTGTATTCATCGTCCGGGACGTCGCCGCGAACCGAGCGGTACATCTTCTTGTGCTCGAAGAACAGCACCGGGTCGTCGTCGCGGATGGCCGAGCGGAGCATGCCGCGTGCGTCGTACGGCGTCGAGGGGATGACCACCTTCAGGCCCGGAATATGGGCAAAGAAGGCCTCGACCGACTGCGAGTGGTACAGCGCGCCGTGCACTCCCCCGCCATATGGCGCGCGGAGGGTCATCGGGCACGAGAAGGCGCCGTTCGAGCGGAAGCGCATCCGCGCCGCCTCGGACAGGATCTGGTTGAACGCCGGGAATATGAAGTCGGCGAACTGGATCTCGGGCACGGGGCGCAGACCTGCGACCGCGGCGCCGATCGACACGCCGACGATCATCGACTCGCTCAACGGGGTGTCCAGCACGCGGTCGCCGCCAAACTCGTCGTACAGCCCGTCGGTGGCAAGAAACACGCCGCCCTTCTTGCCCACGTCCTCGCCGAGCACCACGATCGATTCGTCGCGCCGCATCTCCTGGGCGAGCGTGTCGCGAACCGACTCGATGTAGGTCATGACGGCCATCAGTCGTCGCCCTTCAGCACGCCGAACGGTCCGCCGTCGCCGATGAAGCGGATGCCCTGCCAGAGCGGATCGTCCATCCGCGCCGGTGGCGTGTCGGCATAGACGTGACGTTGGGCCGTCGCCGGGTCTGGATCGGCCTGTGCCTCGGCCCAGTCCGTGGCGTCCTCGACGACTTTGCGCGACTCGGCCAGCATCTGTTCTTCGGCCGCGTCGTCGATCATGCCCGCGGCACGTAGCTGGTCGCGGAAGAGCGGCAGCGGATCGCGCCCCTTCTGTGCGTCGAGCTCATCCTGGGATCGGTACTTGGTGTGCTGGTCATCCGATGAGTGGGCGGTGAGTCGGGAGACCTTGGCCTCGATCAGCGTCGGGCCGCCGCCGCTGCGTGCGCGATCAATGGCCTCGCGGCCGGCCCTGTAGCAGGCGAGCACGTCAGAGCCGTCGACGATCACGCCGGGCATGTTGTAGCCGGCGGCGCGGATGGCAATGTCCTCGACCGCGGACTGGAGCGAGGTCGGGACCGAGATCGCGTAGCCGTTGTTCTCGACGACGTAGATCACCGGCAGCTGGTGCACACCGGCGAAGTTCAGCGCCTCGTGGAAGTCGCCCTGGTTGGACGAGCCCTCACCGAGGTAGGTGATCGTGACCTGCTCTGTCTTCTTGAGCTTGGCCGCCCAGGCGATACCGGTGGCGTGCAGGATCTGCGTCGCGACCGGCGAAGAGACGGACAGGATGTTGCGCTCGGCGATGCCGTAGTGACCCGGCATCTGGCGGCCACCCGACGACGGGTCGACGCCGCGCGCGAACTGGGCAAGCATGATCTCGCGCGGGCTCATGCCGAAGGTGATCAGCGACGCCACGCTGCGGTAGTAGGGCACCATCCAGTCGTGGCCCTTGCGCAGCCCGAAGGCGATGCCAACCTGGGCGCCCTCGTGGCCCTGGCCACTGATCACGAACGGGATCTTGCCGGCGCGGTTGAGGATCCACATCCGCTCGTCGACGGCTCGGGTGATGGCCATCAGCTGGTACATCTCAATGAGCTGGTCGCGCGACAGGCCAAGGTCGGCGCCTAGCTGGCTCGCCTCCGCCTTGGACGGCGCCTTGGTGGCTGCCATCAGAGGGTCCCCATCAGAAGTTGATCGACCTCCCGTCGACGGCGAGTGCCGCCTCGCCAAGCGCCTCGGCAAGGGTCGGGTGCGGGTGCACCGTGGAGCCGATCTCCCAAGCGGTTGCCTCGAGCACCATCGCCGCGCTCGCCTCGCTGATCAGGTCGGTCACGTTGCCACCCACCATGTGCACGCCGAGCAGTGCGTCTGTCTTGGCATCGGCAATGACCTTGACGAAGCCCTCGTGCTCGCCGCGGATTAGCGCCTTGCCTACGGCCTGGAACGGCATCTTGCCGATCTTGACCTCGAGGCCGTCGCGCTCGCATTCCTCCTGCGTCCGGCCGATCGACGCGATCTGCGGCCGCGAGTAGGTCGCGCGCGGCATCTTGAGATAGTCGACGTGCTCAGCCTCGGCGCCGGCGATCGCGTGTACCGCGGCAATGCCCTCGTGCGCGGCGACGTGCGCCAGCAACAGGCCACCGATCAGGTCGCCGATCGCGTAAAGATGCGGTTCGGCGGTCTTCATCTGCGAGTTGACCAGCACGAAACCCTTCTCGACCTTGGCGCGCGTCGATTCGAGGCCGACGTTGTCCGAGTTGGGGGCGCGACCGGTGGCGACGAGCATCTGCTCGGCACGCAGCTCCTTGGGCTCCTCCCCCTCCTTGCCGACCATCACACAGACGCCGCTCTCGTCCGCGGTCACGCTGGCCGGATCAAAGCGCGCGCTGGTCATGACCTTCAGCCCGCGGCGTCGGAACGAGCGCTCCAATTCCTTTGCGATGTCGCCGTCCTCGAGCGGAGTCAGCCGGTCGAGATACTCGAGCAGGGTGACCTCGACGCCCGCGTCGTGGTAGAAGCTGGCGAACTCGACGCCGACCGCGCCACCGCCGACGACGATGATG
>DASQLS010000308.1:0-7485 GCA_035629915.1 Candidatus Limnocylindrales bacterium
GGATGACCGATGACTCAGCCCGAAGACGAGGACACCAGGGAACACACGGCCTATTCGCTGCCGCCCGATTCGGCGTCACCGGAGCAGCCGTCGACGCCTGAAACCCCCGCGGCACCGGAGCAGTACATTGCGCCCGAGCCCTCTGCGGCACCGGAGCCATACACTGCGCCGGAGACTTACGTTGCACCCGAGCCGCCTGCGGCGCCTGAGCAGTACGTCGCGCCGGAGCCCTACGTCGCACCCGAATCTCCTGCGGCACCGGAGCCATACACCGCGCCGGAGCCATATGTAGCGGCAGATCAGCCTGCGGCGCCTGAGCAGTACGTCGCACCCGAACAGACGGCGGCGCCGGAGCCCTACGTGGCACCAGAGCCCTACGCTCCTCCACCGGCCGCGGCCGAGCCATACGTGCAGCCGCCGGTCGAAGCTGCGTCATCGCCCTACGCGCCCGAGGTCCCGGCAGTTCCAGAGACGCCGTCCTCGGCAGACGTGCCGCCCGCGGCCGAAGCCGGACCGCTGGCCGCTGCCGCCTCGACTCCGTACGTCGAGACGGACACGACCACCATGGATACGCCGATCGTGGCCGCGGCGGCGGCGGCGGCCCCGCAACCGTGGCAACAGCCGCCCGTCCAGCAGCAGCCTTGGCCACAGCAGCAGCCACCCCCGCAGCAATGGCAGCAACCACCTCCGCAACAGCAGTGGCAGCAGCCGCCGCCCCAGCAGTGGCAGCAGCCGCCGCCTGGCTGGCAGCAGCCGCCGCCGCCCTACGGCACCCCACCGCCGGGCTGGGTCCCGACGCAGCAGCAGGGCTGGAGCGCCGGCCCCACGTATGGGACATCAACGATGGCGGCCGTGGCCGGCCTCGTGCTGGTCGTCTTCGGCATCGGAGTGGCGGTGATGGGCGGCTTCGCCTTCACCCAGGGCGCCGAGATCGGACGCTTCATCGTCAATAACGACATCGGTCTGTTCGGCAACCCGGTAAGTCGCGACACGATGCGATCGGTGCTCAGCGTTACGCCTGCCGCGCTGGTGGTCAGCGGTGTGCTGATGCTCATCGCCGGCGCCGGTGTGTTCGCGCACAAGTCGTGGGCACGTTGGCTGGGCGCACTTTTGTCGCTGCTCGGGCTCTTGGTGGCGATCTTCGCCGTAAGCATCGCGTTCGCCCTGGCCGGCAGCTCGCTAGCGCTGATCATTTCGGTGGTGCTGTTGATCGGCTTCGCGTTCGTTCTCTTCGGCCTGCTGGCCGGTGGCGGCCACTTCGCGGCGAGGTACCCGCCGGCGCGCTAGTCGGGCTTCTCTGAGTCCTCGGGCTTGTTAGAGTCCTCGGCTTTCTTGTCTTTCTTGGGCGCCCGCTCGAGCTGACCTGACCTGTCGGGCCACTGGTACTCCGCCCATGGGTCGTAGTCGACCTCGAGCGGCTCCTGTTGCGGCCGAATGTCCTCGGGGACGTTCGACAGGTTGAGACGGACGCGAGTCCAGGTGGTGTAGCGACCGCGCATCGAGTCGACCAGGACGTCCGCCGGCCGTAGCAGCGCAGCCGCGTCGGCGTGGCGCTCCTTCCAGCGTTCGAGGCCGGCAAGTGCCTCGTCCTTCTTGGCCGCCCGGGCGACCTCCACGACGGGGATCGATGAGCGGCGACGACCGGTCGGTGTTGGCTTCGAGCCGGGCACCTCCGCACCGGACGCGCGGGTAGCGGCACGCTCCTCCTCCATGCGCAGGAAGCGCTTCTCTATTGCAGCGCGTGCCTTCTCGCGCTCGGCCTCTGCCTCGGGCGTGTTGTATTCCCCGTCCGGCCGCTTCTGGCGCGATGGCTGGACGCGCGGCGGCTCGCCCTCCTGCTTGCGGTAGTTCGGCGGCCACGGCGCATCGCCCTGGCCCTCGGCCTCGTGTCTGGCGGACAGCTCCATCAATGCGTCGAGTGAGCCAACCGCGTCATCAATGCCGGAATGCCGGTCGCCTTCGCGGGCGAAGATGTCGGGAACGGTGGCCAGCGTGTAGTCGGTCGCCTCTACGTCCTCTGTCTGCTTCCAGGTCAGCGGCATCGACACCCTGGCATCCGGCAGCGGCCGAACCGAATATGCCGATGCGACCGTGCGGTCCTTGGCGTTCTGGTTGTAGTCGAGAAAGACGCCGTGGCGCTCCTCCTTCCACCACTTGCTGGTCGCGATCTCGGGCGCGCGGCGCTCGACCTCGCGCGCCAGCGCGAGGGCCGCACGGCGAACCTCCGGGTACGTCCAGCGCGGCTCGATCCGAACGTTCACGTGAATGCCTCGCGAGCCGGACGTCTTGGGCCAGCCGACCAGCCCGAAGTCGGTCAGCACCTCGTTGGTCACCAACGCGACCCGGCGGACGTCGGCCCACTCCACGCCCGGCACCGGATCGAGATCGACGCGCAGCTCGTCGGGGTGATCGAGGTCGTCGGCACGGACCGGATGTGGGTTCAGGTCGATGCAGCCGAGGTTGACGATCCACGCCAGCTGGGCCGCGTCACGCAGCACGACCTCGTGCGCCGTCCGCCCAGATGGGAACGACAGCTCGACCGTCTCGACCCAGTCCGGCCGCGACTCCGGGGCTCGTTTCTGGAAGAAGAAGTCGCCGGCGGCGCCGTCCACGAAGCGCTTCATGGCCATCGGTCGGCCGCCGGCGCCGCGCAGCGCCCCATCGGCAACCGCCACGTAATAGCGGACAAGATCGCCCTTGGTGTAGCCGGTCTCGGGAAAGTAGATCTTGTCCGGATTGCTGATCGAGACCGTCCGACCGGCAATCTCCCACTGCTCTGGCTTGCGCGCCATCTCAGTTAGCCGCGCGCTTTCGGTCCGCCTCCAGCTCGACCAGGGCGCGCTCGAGATTGGCCCAGCCGATGACCTCGACGGTCTTGTCCTCGAGCAGCTTGTACGTCTGGAAGAAATGCTCGATCTCGACCAGTCGATGCGGGCGAACGTCCTCGAGGCGCTCGACGTGGCGCTGGTGCGGATCGGCGACGGCGACGCACAGGATCTTGAAGTCGACCCCCTTTTCATCGCTCATCTCGAGGCAGCCGATCGGCCGTGCCCAGACGTGGCAGCCGGGGAAGGTCGGTTCGTCGATGAGCAACAGGGCGTCGGTCGGGTCGCCATCCTCGGACAATGTGCCGCTGATGTAGCCGTAGTCGAAGTTGTAGAAGACGGCCGAGTTCAGGACTCGATCGAGGCGGAACACGCCGCTGCTCAGGTCGTACTCGTACTTGTTGCGGCTTCCGCGCGGGATCTCGACCACCACCTCGACGACGCCCGGAAAGTCATCCGGGCCATGCTGATCGCTCACACGCCGAGTCTAGACGGCGGCCGATCTAGACTGCGGCCAATGGACGTCGACCAGGCGGTGCACGGCCTGCGCGTCGTGCGACGCTTCAAACCTGACCCGATCGCCGACGACGATCTGCACGCGATCCTCGATGCGGGCAGGCGGGCCGGCTCGTCCAAGAACCTGCAGCGCTGGCACTTCATCGTCGTGCGCGAGCGGGCCACGCTCGAGGCACTTTCGGAGGTTGGTCCATTCGCCGGCCACCTGGCCGGCGGCGCGCTGGCCATCGCGCTCGTCACGCCCGATCCCGCCGCGGCTGATTCGCCACCGTCCGTGATGTGGGACCTGGGCCGCGCGGCGCAGAACATGGTGCTCGTCGCTTGGGGGCGCGGCATTGGCTCCGTGCCGGCCACGGTCTACGAGCACGATTTGTGCCGCCGCATCCTGGGATATCCATCCGATCATCATTGCGAGTACGTGCTCAACTTCGGCTACCCAGCCGACGAGTCCGCCCTATCGCGTCCGTTGCGCGCCGGCGGCCGCAAGCAGCTTGATGAGGTCGTGTTCTACGAATACTGGGGCCAGACGAGCGGCTGATGGCGCTCATTGTCGGAACGTCGGGTTGGCAATATCGGCACTGGCGCGAGACCTTCTACCCGCGCGGTGTTCCTCAGGCCAGGTGGCTCGAGTTCTACGCCGAGCGCTTCGCGACGGTTGAGTCCAACGCGGCGTTCTATCGGCTCCCAGAGGCAGCTACGTTCGCGGCGTGGGCGGACAGAACTCCGCCGGACTTCGTGATGGCCGTCAAGGCGAGTCGCTATCTGACCCACATTCTGCGTCTCGCCGAGCCCGAGGAACCGGTTCGCAGATTGCTCGGACGGGCCCGTGAGCTGGGGAGCAAGCTCGGGCCAATCCTCATCCAGCTGCCACCGACGATGCGCATCGAGCTGGATCGATTGCGCGCGACCCTTGACGCCTTTCCGCCCGAGCTTCGCGTGGCTGTCGAGTTCCGTCACAAGAGCTGGTTCACGGACGAGGTTCGCCGCGAGCTGACCGATCGGCGTGTCGCGCTCTGCCTCGCCGATCGAACAGGCCCGCTGACTCCAATCTGGCGGACGGCCGACTGGACCTACCTGCGCTTCCACGCCGGTCGAGCACATCCGGTGCCCTGTTACGGACGGCAGGCATTGGCGTCGTGGGCGTCGCGGCTGAATGAGCAATGGGCGACCGACGAAGATGTATACGTCTACTTCAACAACGATCCGCGGGCGTGCGCCATCCGAGACGCTCGCGTATTCGCCCTCGCTGGGCACCGAGTCAGCTGGGTGGTCACACGTGTGCCGGCACCGGGTGACGTTCGGTTGAGCTAACAGGCGACCGCCGCCGTAACCGGCGGGCGGCCGCCCGTTTCCGTTGGCTACTCGCTGACGGCGCCCAACGCGTTCACCTCGCCGTGGCCGTAGAAGCCGTTGTTCGAGGTCGATCCATAGCATTGCTTCGCAACGACTCCGGCGCCAGGCGGCGTGTAGACACCGCCGTCCGGACACGCGTGCTCGTCCGCGGTTCGCTGCAGGAGCGATGTGACCGCATTTGTCGGCAGGTTTGGATGCATGCTCCGAATGAGCGCGGCCACGCCCGCCACATGCGGCGACGCCATCGACGTCCCCTGGCTATATCCCCAGCCGCCAACGACTGTCGAAAGCACCCGACCGTTCGGCTCGGTGCCCGGGACGCGGCTGTCGCCGCCCGGTGCGGCCACCTCGACGACGCCAAGGCCGTAGCTCGAGTAGTACGAGATGATCCCGGTGGGACCGGTCGCCGATACGGTAACGACACCCGGCGCCTCTCCGGGCAAGACCAGACAGGCGCCGTTGACGACGCGCGTCTCAACCGGTCCCGACCCGTCATTGGGACTTCCGTCGTCGATGAACTTGTGCTGCAGGTCGTACTGGCTGTTGCCCGCCGAGGCCACGTTGACGACGCCGTTGCTCGACGCGTACCGGATGGCTCGCTGGACGGCCTGCCATACCGGTCGCTGACGCTCGTCGTTGCGGCAGTTCAGCTCCCACGGGTCGATGAAGTAGCTGCTGTTGGTTACGTCGAAGCCGTGTTCAGCGGCCCACATGAAGCCGCACACCGCGGCCTCGGGGAAGATGAAGCCGTCATCGTTGACGACCTTCACCGCCGCCAGCTTGACGCCCGGCGCGACGCCGACGATGCCCGTTCCATTGCGGGCGGCGCCGATCGTGCCGGCGACGTGGGTGCCGTGGCTACTGGTCGTCGGCTGCCATGCAGCGTGCGCCGTGTTGGGAACACCGCCGAGGCAGGACACCGACAAAGAGTCATCCACCTGCGAAGCGAGATCGGAGTGTGAATCGTCGATGCCCGAGTCGAGCACGCCGACGACGACGTCCGGATCGCCGATTGTCACCGAGTGGGCCTCGGCAACCTGGATCGCGCGCATATCCCATTGCAGTGCCCAAAGGGCTTCGCTGGTCGTAGTCGGATCGGGAGTCGCGTCGGAAGCCTCGATGGCCTCGACCTCGTCATCACCGACTGCCGTTCCGAGCCCTGTCGTCGCAGCCGCGCTCGTCACGCCGCCACCGAGCACAGCGGTTGCGAAATCAGTTCTCGTCGCACTGGCCACGATCACGCCGATGGCGTCGTAGCTGGCGACTACCGTGCCGCCGGTGCGCGTCACTCGAGCTTCTGCTCGGGCGGTGCCCTGTCCGGATGGCGCAAGCACCAGATATGTCTGCTGCGCTCCAGTCGGCTGCGCGACCGCGGATCCAGCTGATACCGCCATGAGGGCGGCAACAGCCACGATGACGGCCCCTACTCGGGACCGTCGCTGAGCGGAACTGGGCATGCCCAACCTCCCCTGTCTCGATTCGACTGCGCATCTGGGCTTCGTGCGCGCGCACCGAGGCGACGATCATAAGCCTCGAGCGCTAGCGGTCGTACCCCGGTGCGGGTAGCGGCGGACAGCGCAGTGGCTTGTCCTCGCGGTAGCCGAGCAGGTAATCGGCCTGGATCAGTGTGTGCAGCTGGCTGGTGCCCTCGTAGATCACCGCGGCCTTGGAATTGCGCAGGTAGCGCTCGACCGGATATTCGTTCGAGTAGCCGTAGGCGCCGTGGATCTGGATCGCGTCGAGCGCCGACTGCACAGCGTGTTCGGTGGCGAACCATTTGGCCAGTGACGTCTCGCGCGTGTTGCGCCGGCCGCGGTTCTTGAGCCACGCAGCCTGGTAGCACAGCAGCCGGCCCGCCTCGATACCGGCGCCCATCTTCGAGATCATCTGCTTGACCAGCTGATGTTGGCCGATCTCCTCGCCGAACGTCTTGCGCTCGTGGGCGTACTTGACCGATGCGTCGAGGCACGCCTGGGCGAGCCCGACTGCGCCGGTGGCGACCGTGAAGCGGCCCTGGTCGATGGCGCTCATGGCGATGGTGAAACCCTCACCCTCTTCGCCGACCCGATTCTCGACCGGCACGCGCACGTTGTCGAAATAGAGCTCGCCGGTGTTGCCGGCGTGGATGCCGAGCTTGCCCTCGATCGTCCGCGTCGAGAAGCCCTCCATGCCGCGCTCGACGATGAACGCGGTGATTCCCTTGTGCTTCTTGGAGCGGTCGACCGACGCGAAGACCAGGAAGTGATCGGCAATGTCGGCCAGGCTGATCCAGATCTTCGAGCCGTTGAGGACGTACGAATCGCCGTCGCGCTTGGCAGTCGTGGCAAGGCTTGCCGCATCGGTGCCGACACCCGGCTCGGTCAGGCCAAACGTGGCCAGCTTCTCGCCCTTCGCCTGCGGCACGAGGAAGCGCTGCTTCTGGTCCTCGGTGCCCCACTGGTAGAGCGTCAGCGAGTTGAGACCGACGTGGACGCTCATGATCACGCGGAAGGCCGTGTCGGCCCGCTCGAGCTCCTCGCACAGGATGCCCAGGCTGACGTAATCGAGCCCTGGGCCACCGTATTGCTCGGGGATCGGCGCTCCCAGGAAGCCGAGCTCGCCCATGCGCGCGAACGTCTCGCGGTGAACCTCATGGCGCGCATCCCACTCGCGAATGTGTGGCGCGATCTCGGCCGCGGCGAAATCGCGGACGCTGGACTGGACGAGTCGGTTCTCGTCGGTAAGTGAAAGGTCAATCGTCATCGCCGCGCATTGTCGCGCCTGCGCGCGCTTTGTCGCGCCTGGCGCGCTT
>DASQLS010000309.1:0-3847 GCA_035629915.1 Candidatus Limnocylindrales bacterium
ACGATCGCGAACTGCTCGCCGATGTGATTGCGCGTGTAGTCGGCAAAGATCCGGGCGCCCTCTTCGGTCAGGGTGAAGTTGACTGCCCGGCGATTTGTCTCATCGAAGCCTGAACTGGCAGAAGCAACCTTGTCGCCCGAGAAAACGACCTCAAGGTCGGACGGGATGCGACCACCGGGAATTACCTCGTTGGCTCGCGCCGGCGGCACCTCGACGAAGTCGAGCCGGCCGGTAGAGCCGATCAGTCCGCGTACGTCCTGCTCGTTGGTGACGCCGGGGATCTCGACCACGATCCGGTCGCCGCCCTGGGTCTGGACGATTGGCTCGGCCACGCCGTACTGGTTGATGCGGTTCTCGATGATCGTCCGGATCGTCGCCAATCCCTCGGCGGTGACCGCCACGCCGTCGTCCGGGAGTGCGCGGTACTCACCGCGAAGGCCGCCCTGCAGGTCGAGGCCGAGCCGAGTCTCGATCGGCTGCGGGGGATCGCTCAGGGGGCGGTCAAGTGGCAGAAAATCGATGGCGAGCGCGGCAAGGCCGACTACCACGATGAGAATGGGGAGAAAGCGACGCATTCGGCCGGGACTATAGCAAGCGAACCCGGATTCGGCCGGTTGTGAGTTGCCTGAGCGGCGCTTACTGCTTCCTCAGCCGTTCAGGTCGGCGTGGATCTTCTCGGCCAGTGATCTGCTGATGCCCGGCACCGCCGCGATCTGATCGACCGTGGCGCCCTTCATCTGGCGGGTAGATCCGAAAACGCGCAGCAGGGCCCGTTTACGAGTCGGGCCGACACCGGCGACCTCGTCGAGCGCCGATCGAACGGCGCTCTTGGCGCGCAGCTTGCGGTGGTACGTGATCGCGAACCGGTGCGCCTCGTCGCGCAGCCGCTGCAGCAGGTAAAGCGCCTGGCTCGTGGCCGGCAGCACGAGCGGCTGTGGCAGGCCGGGAAGAAACACCTCCTCGCGCTCCTTGGCCAGACCGATGACGGGCATGTCGGCGAGGCCGAGCGAGTCGAGCACGCCACGCGCGGCGTTGACCTGGCCCAGCCCACCATCGATGACGACGAGATCCGGCAGGCGCCAACGCAGCTCCTCGGCGACCCCCTCCTCTGCCTCCAGCGCCCGGTGGAAGCGACGGCGCAGCACCTCGCGGTGGCTGGCGTAGTCGTCGGTGCCCTGGACGGTCTTGATCCTGAATCGGCGGTACTCGCCGCTACGCGGCCGACCCTCCTCGAAGACGACCATGCTGCCGACCGTGTTCGTGCCCTGGATCGTGGAGATGTCGTAGCACTCGATGCGCATCGGCAGCGCCGGCAATGCGAGGGCGCCGGCGAGCTCTTCTAGCGCGGCTAGAGTCTTGCCCTCGTCGGCCAGCCAGCGTGCCTGCTCGCGTGCCAGCGTCTCGGCCGCATTGCGCGCGGCGAGCGACATCAGCGCTCGGCCCTCGCCGCGCTGCGGAACAGACAGCGTGACGCGGCGACCGCGTCGTGATTCGAGGAACAACGTCAGCTCGTCGGCATCCCCGAGCGAGTGCGGAATGAGGATCCGCGGCGGGATGGACGCGGTCGCCGCGTAGTACTGCTTGATGAATGCCGACAGGGCCTCCTCGTCCGGGCTGTCGCCGACGTTCTCGAGCAGGAAGATGTCGCGCGCCACGGTCGTGCCGTCGCGGATGGCGAAGAGCTGCACGGCCGCGCCGTTGCCCTGCCGCGCGTAGCCGAGCACGTCCAGCTCGGTCTTGGCGAAAGCGGCCATCTTCTGGCTTTCCATGGTCCGTTCGACCGCACGCAGCTTGTCGCGCAGGTCGGCGGCGCGCTCGTAGTCGAGCCGCTCGGAGGCGAGGCTCATCTCCTGGCGCAGGTGGCGCGCGACGAGCTCCTGTCGACCTTCGAGGAAGAGCATCACCTGCTCGATGTCGGCGCGATAGTCCTCCTTGGAGATCGCCTCGATGCACGGGCCCTGGCAGCGCTTGATGTGGTACAGCAGGCACGGCCGGGCGAGGGCACGCTTGCCGTCCTTGATATCGATCGTGCACGTCCGGAACGGGAACAGCCGGCGGATGAGATTCATCGCCTCATCGACGCTCGACGCAGACGCGTACGGCCCGAAGTAGCGCGATCCGTCGTTGGGCAGCTTGCGCGTCCGCTCGATGCGCGGGAAGTCGTCGGCGAGCGTGATCTTGATGTACGGGTAGCTCTTGTCGTCCTTGAGGCGGACGTTGAAGCGCGGCTGGTGGCGCTTGATGAGCGTCCCCTCGAGCAGCAGCGCCTCGCTGACCGTGTCGGTCAGCGTGTACTCGACATCGCTGACGCGGTCCATTGCCTGCTCGATGCGCAGCGGCTGCTGCGTCGAGCCGCGGCTGTGCTGCCAGTACTGGCGGACGCGGCTGCGCAGGCTCTGCGCCTTGCCGACATAAAGGACACGACCGCGCGAGTCCTTGAGCAGGTACACGCCGGGCTTGTTGGGCAGCTTGGCCAGCGTCGCCTGGAGTTGAGGATTCATTCGAGGTTCGATGCTAGCGCGGCGCCTGTCGGGACAACGAGAGTGACCCCGCCGTTGTCGGCGGGGCCACTGGGCTTGGGGCTGTATGGCGGATGCGGCGTCAACCGCTGCAATTGTCGCGGCTGGTCAGCCGCCCGGGATCTGGACCAGTAAGAGCTGGCCGCCCTCGCGCTTATACGTCCAATCGTTGCCGGCCGGCGGATTGGCGAGGTCGGGACCGGGCTCCACGTCAATCCACAGGCTGTGCGCCTGAACATCGAGCAGGAACGAGCCTGGACCGTAGATCGACGATACGTCGACGATGCCGCTCGCTTCCCAGGCGCCCATGTTGCCAATGCTTCCCGGCTGAGCGTCGGTCGGGCCGCCGTCGGCCGATTGGTCCACCTCGATCACCGGCGCCAACACGCCACCCACGAACTTGTACTGCCACACGCGAGCATTCTTGCCAGCCGGATCGCCGGGAGCGAACTGCTGACTGCTGCCCGGATCCTCCGTGATGTACAGGCCGTTCGGGGTGGTCTCGAGATTGTCTGGCTGACGCACCTCGGTCAGGGTCTTGACCGGCGCGTCGTCGCCGTCGATCAGGATCGACAGAGACGTGACCACGGTTGGATCGTTCGGGTCGAGAACCATCTTCCAGATACGCCCGTTGGTCGAGACGCCAGGACCGGGTGCGCCCGCAAGGCCACGGCCCGAATCGGCGAGGTAGACGACATTCGACATTCCCGGCCGCTTGTCATATGCCATGTCCTCGACGCGCAGGAACTGGAAAACGCCGCCGCCCGGCTGAGTGTCTCCCCAGTGCTCGAGCACCCATTGCGGACCATCGACCGGTGTCGTGGTCCCCGGGTGGACGGCCCACGGCCCGAATGGTGCCGGATAGCCGACATCGGACGAAATCAAGTCTGTCCCGTTGGGATTGCGTCCGGTTGCGATGTTCTTAGGCACCGGCACGAACTTGCCACTGATGCTCATGGGTGAATTGGCGGGGAAGTCGTAGTAGTCGTTGACAGCGGGGTTGTCCGAAACGAAGGCGTACAGCGTCCCGGTGTCGTTCCAGACAGCGTCGCTGTCGTCGGCTATGTAGGAGTACACCTGCGACTGCGCCGACGTTGTCGTGAAGGTATCGTCGCCCGAGATTACGACCGGCTTGCCGAAGCCCTTCAGGGCGACTGAGTTCTCGTGGTTGTGGCGTCCCATTCCCCAGATCGGCTTGGTCTTGCCGCTGTTGATGTCATGGGCGACGACGACTCCGATCTCGCGGGAGGTCGCCGCGTACGGCGTGGTTGGCCACTGCATACCCGTCCGGTTGACCCAATCGGTTCCTTCCTCGTTGGTCAGCAAAA
>DASQLS010000310.1:0-3320 GCA_035629915.1 Candidatus Limnocylindrales bacterium
GCCGCCGTTGTGATTGGAGTACGGCTGCGCAATGGTGAGCAGGATGCGCTCTGAATTCGGATCGCCGTTGCCGGCGGCATCGAGCCCGAACTCGGACACCACCGTGTCGCCGCGAGGGTGGGTGTAGTTGACGAAGAACCGCCCGTTCGACTCGAAATCGGGATGGAACGCTACGCCCAGCAGGCCCTGCTCCCCGCCCGACCTGATGCGCTCGCTGATGTCCATGAACGTCCCGATCTCGACCATCGAGCTATCGAACGCAACAATCACGCCGCGCTGATGAACGAGGAAGATGCGACCCGATCCATCACCTGCGTTAGTGAGCAAAGTGAGCGGCGGATAACCCGATGCGATCTGCTCGATGCCCAAGGCGATCGCGTCGGGATTGAAATCTCCGGCTGGTGTGAGAGTGGCCGATGGTGACGCGCTCTCCGTGGGCTCGGAGGATGGGCTCGCAGGCGTCGTAGGAGTCGCGCTTCCCGGGACTGCGCTGGCCGTTGGGGCCGCGCTGTCACTCGGCGCCGGAGTTCCCGTGGGGCCCGCCGTTCCGCTTGGGGCAGCGCTAGAGGTCGAGGTGGTTGCCGGCGTCGCTGTTGGCCCGGCGCCGGTTGGTGAAGCAGTTTGCGCGGCAGTGCACGCAACGGTCAGTAGGACGACGGCAAGCAGCGAAGCACTTTTCACTCGGGCATGGTGCCGCAACGAGCCAATCGGCGCTGACGAGCGTCAGGACTGGGGCGCGTCCTCGTAGCGGAGCGCGACCATCGCGCCGTTCTCCGTGCGATACCAGACTTGAATCGGATCGCCGCTCACGAGGTGCTCGCGCAGGTGCGGCGCGGGCAGACCGCCGTTCGCTACGTCGAGACGACCGACCGTGAACGCCAGCACCTCACCATCGTTGGTGCGCAGGCTGAAGGTGTCGACCCGAGCCGCATCCGGACCGTCGGCGGAGATGACGATGCCGACTGCGGAACTCGAGGGCGTTGCCGTTGGTGTAGCTGTGGTCTGACAGGCCGCGAGAGTTAAAAGCAGCCCGATCAGGAGCGCAGCGCGAATGCTGCCTCCGGATCGATGCCCAGCTCCTTGATCTGTCGCTCGGCGTCGCGCGCGTCGATGCGGCCGCAGCGGGCAAGCTCGGCCAGCGTGGCCGCGGTGATGTGCTCGGCGTCGATCTCGAAGAAGCGACGGAGCGCCTCGCGCGTGTCGCTGCGGCCGAACCCGTCCGTGCCCAGCGAGCGCCACCAACCGCCTGGCACCCAGCGCGAGATCATGTCCGGCCAGGCGGTGATGAAGTCGCTCACGGCCACGATCGGGCCCTGCTCGGCCGGTTCGCGCAGCAGCTCGGTGACGACCGGCGAGCGCGGCGGCCCGGCGGGATGGAGCCTGTTCCAGCGGTCGATCTCGAGCGCTTCGTTGCGCAGCAGCTGATAGGACAGCGCGCTCCACACCTCGGCCGCGATGCCCCGCTCGGCGAGCATCTCCTGTGCGCGAAGCGCCTGTTGCATGATCGAACCGCCGGCCAGCAGCGTGGCGCGGAGTGGCGCGCGGCCCTCCTCCCCGATCGAGGGAGCGGCGCGGAAGCGATACAGGCCGCGCACGATGTCCTCGTCTCTCACGTCCGCTGGGCGCTCCGGCATGACGTAGTTCTCGTTGTACAGCGTCAGGTAGTAGAAGACGTCCTCGGGGTTGGCGCCGTACATCCGCTCGATGCCGTCGCGCACGATGACCGCCGTCTCGTAGGCGAACGCCGGGTCGTACAGGCGGATCGTCGGAATGGTCGACGCGAGCACCAGCGAGTGGCCGTCCTCGTGCTGCAGCCCCTCCCCGTTGAGCGTAGTGCGACCGGCCGTGGCGCCGAGCAGGAAGCCGCGTCCGCGAGCATCGGCAAACGCCCAGAACTCGTCGCCGGTGCGCTGGAAGCCGAACATCGAATAGAAGATGTAGAAGGGGATCATCGGCTCGGCGTGCGTCGCGTACGACGTGCCAGCAGCCTGGAACGACGCCGACGATCCGGCCTCGGTGATGCCCTCCTCGAGCACCTGGCCGTCCTGCGCCTCGCGGTACGAGAGCACGAGGTTCGAGTCGACCGGGTCGTACAGCTGGCCGAGCGCCGAGTAGATGCCGACTTCCTTGAAGAGCGGGTCCATCCCGAAGGTGCGCGCCTCGTCGGGGATGATCGGCACGATCCGATCGCCGACGACCTTGTCGCGCAGCAGGTTGCGCAGCAGCTTGGCGAAGGCCATGGTGGTCGACGCTTCCTGGGTTCCGGAGCCAGCCATGAACTCGCCGTAGACCGGATCGCTGGGCAGCTCGAGCGTCTTGGTCACGACGACCCGACGCGGGATCGGCCCGCCGAGCGCCGCGCGACGCTCGTTGAGGTACTGGATCTCAGGGGCGTTCTCGCCCGGGTGGTAGTAGGGCGCGTCCTTGAGCTTCGCGTCGGGGATGTCGATCTGTAGCCGGTCGCGGAAGACCTTGAGCTCCTGCTCGGTCAGCTTCTTCGCCTGGTGGGTGATGTTGCGGCCCTCGACACCCGTGCCCAGCGTCCAGCCCTTGACCGTCTTGGCCAGGATCGCCGTCGGCCGGCCCTGCGTCTTCGTCGCCGCGTCGTACGCGGCATAAACCTTGTTGTAATCGTGGCCGCCGCGGCGCAGCTTGGCCACCTCGTCATCGGACAGGTGCGCAACCAGCTCCTGGAGGCGCGGATCCGGGCCGAAGAAGTGCTCGCGGATGTAGGCGCCCGATTCGACCGAATACTTCTGGAACTCGCCGTCGAGCGTCTCGTTCATCTTGTCGACCAGAGCGCCGTCGACGTCGCGCGCCAGCAACTCGTCGAACTCGCGCGCCCAGATGACCTTGATCACGTTCCAGCCGGCGCCGCGGAAGACGGACTCGAGCTCCTGGATGATCTTGCCATTGCCGCGGACGGGGCCGTCGAGCCGCTGCAGGTTGCAGTTGACGACGAAGGTCAGGTTGTCTAGCCCTTCACGCGCCGCGATCGAGAGCGATCCCATCGCCTCCGGCTCATCGGTCTCGCCGTCGCCGAGATAAGCCCACACGCGGTTGTTCGAGGTGTCCTTGATGCCGCGTGCCTGGAGATAGCGGTTGAAGCGTGCCTGGTAGATCGCGGCCAGGGGGCCGAGGCCCATCGAGACGGTCGGAAACTCCCAGAAGTCGGGCATCAGCCGCGGGTGGGGATAGGACGACAGGCCCCGACCCGGCTGGACCTCCTGGCGGAAGTGATCGAGCTGGTCCTCGGTCAGCCGGCCCTCGAGGAAGGCGCGGGCGTAGATGCCCGGCGCGGCGTGGCCCTGGAAGAAGAC
>DASQLS010000311.1:0-2419 GCA_035629915.1 Candidatus Limnocylindrales bacterium
AGGCGGTGACGGGACATTCCTGCGTGCCACGCGGGCAATCGCGGTGGTCGATGTGCCTGTGCTGGGCATCAACTCGGGTCGCATCGGCTTCCTCTCGAAGGTCGAGCCGGAGGCGCTCGAGCGCACCCTCGAGGACCTTGCCGTCGACAACTTCGCAATCGAGTCGCGGATGATGCTCGAGGCGACCGTTCACCGGGCTGGCGGGGCAGGTGAGCCGGCCGAGTCCATCGCCGCGCTCAATGACGCCGCCATCGTACGTGGCGCCGAGGTGAGGGTGATGCACCTCGAGGTTTCGATCGACCAGTCCCACCTGGCCAACTACGTCGCCGATGGCATCGTCGTCTCGACCCCGACCGGTTCCACCGCGTACTCCTTCAGCGCCGGTGGCCCGATCCTCGATCCGACAGCTCGCAACTTGATCGTCACCCCGATCGCCGCCTACCTGTCTTCGATTCGATCGATCGTCGTCAGCCCATCGCATACCGTTCGTGTCCGGTTGATCGACGGCGCCTCCGGCCTGGTCAGCATCGACGGCCGCGAGAACTATCCAATCGACATCGGCGATGAGGTCGAGATCAAGGCGCTCGCCCGGCCGATCCGCTTCATCGAGCCACCCGACGCGCTGCCGTTCTGGGAGCTGCTGCGCCAGAAGGCCGCTCTGCTCCCTGCGTGACGCGCCGGCGGAATCTGCACGGGGCGTTCCGATTAGGCTGACCTCCAGCGTGGCGAACCTGGGGATGGTCTGGAAGTGTTGAGAGAGCTGGCGGTTCGGGACCTGGCGCTCATCGAGCGCGCGCGGGTCGAGCTGCAGCCGGGGCTGACGGTGATCACCGGTGAGACGGGCGCCGGCAAATCGCTATTGATCGACGCCCTCGGACTCGTGATGGGAGCGCGCGCTGACTCCGGTCTCGTGCGCCACGGTGCCGTCGGCGCGCGCGTCGAGGCGCTGTTCGAGCGGGATGGGGATGCCGAGCCGCTCATCTGCGTCCGCGAGGTATCCGCCGAGGGGCGAAGCGTGGCTCGCATCGACGACGAGACCGTCACTGCCGGCCGGCTCGCGGCTGTGGTGGAGCCACTGATCGAGATCCATGGCCAGCACGAGCAGCAGCGCCTCCTATCTGCTGCGTGGCAACGCGACATGCTCGACGCTTACGGCGGTCACCAAGAGCTGCGCCGGGCTGTGGCCACGGCCGTCGAGGCATTGCGTGCGAACGAGGCGGCACTGCGCGAGCTCTCGATCGAGCCCGACGAGCTCGCCAGACGACTCGAGCTTGCCGAACACGCTGCCGACGAGATCGAGGCTGCCGCGCCGCGTCCCGGCGAAGTGGAGGAGCTGCGCGGTCGGCTGGGCGTGGCCGGCAACGCGCAGCGCGTCGCGTCGTTGCTCGAGGAAGCGCACGACCTGCTGGCCGGTGAGTCGAGTGGCGCGCGCGACCAGGTCGCGCGCGCAGCAACGGTCGTCGCGGAGCTGGCGCGGCTGGATCAATCGGCTCAGGCACTTGCCGATCGAGTCGCGGGCGTCGAGGCAGAGACGGACGACATCGCCCTCGAACTTCGCCGGCGTGGCGAGTCGTTCGGTGAGACGACGCTGGATGCGGAAGAGATCGAAGAGCGCCTCGGCGTCCTTTACGGGCTCATGCGCAAGTACGGCGAGACCGAAGCGCAGGTCATCGAGCACGCCGAACAGGCGCGTGCTGAGGCGGATCGGCTACGCAGCGTCGATCGCGAGCGAGAGCGAAGAAGTCGGGAGGCCGACCAGCTGCTGAAGGAGGCATCAGCCGCGGCCGACGAGCTTCACGCCGCGCGGACTATCGCCGCGAAGAAGCTGTCCGGCGCCGGTACCGACCTGCTGATCGAGCTCGGTTTTCCATCGGCTGCCTTTGTCGTCGAAATGGAAGCTGCCACGCTCGACCCGACCGGAGCCGACACTGTCTCGTTCCTGCTGGCGCCGAATCCGGGCGAGCCGCCCCGTCCATTGGCGCGCATCGCGTCTGGCGGCGAGATGTCGCGCGTCGCGCTGGCGCTCAAGACGGTTCTCGCCCGAGCCGATGCGACGCCAACGCTGATCTTTGACGAGGTGGACGCGGGAATCGGTGGTCGGTCAGCCGATCCCGTAGGCCGGCTGCTGTGGCGCCTGGGTCGTGACCACCAGGTGATCTGCGTCACGCACCTGCCGCAGATCGCCGCATACGCTGATCAGCATCTGCGCATCGAGAAGCGCGAGCGAGACGGTCGCACCGTGACCGACATCGCGCGGCTCAACGACGGCGAGCGGCGCCATGAGCTGGCCCAGATGCTGGGCGGCGAAGCCGGTGGCTCGGCTCTCGCGACCGCGGACGAGCTTCTTGGACGCGCCGCGGCCGAGCGAAGCGCGGAACCTGCGCCGATCTCGTGACGGACGCGCCGGCGACGACCACGA
>DASQLS010000312.1:0-7068 GCA_035629915.1 Candidatus Limnocylindrales bacterium
GAGCAGGCGACCGGGATCGACCTGATCATCGACGACACGCCCGAGTCAGTGCTCATCAGCGGCTTCGACCCGGTCCGGCGCGAGATCGCACGACTGGCGCTGACCAAGCTGATCCAGGACGGACGCATCCATCCCGGCCGGATCGAGGAGGTCGTCGCCAAGTCGAAGGCCGAGGTCGAGCTGGTCATGCGCCAGGCCGGCGAGGCGGCCGCCTACGAGACCGGAGTTCCGGGTCTGCCGCCGGAGCTGATCAAGCTGCTCGGCAGGCTCCGATTCCGGACCAGCTACGGCCAGAACGTGCTCAAGCACTCGATGGAGACGTCGCGACTTGCGGCGGTCATTGCCAGCGAGACCGGAGCGGACGTTCAGATCGCCAAGATGGGCGGATTGCTGCACGACATCGGCAAGGCGGTTGATCACGAGGTCGAAGGTCCGCACGCGGCGATCGGCGCCCAGATTGCACAGCGTCACAACCTGCCGATGAAGGTCATCAACGCCATCGCCGCGCACCACCAGGAAGTCGAGTACGCGTGCGTCGAAGCGCCGATCGTCCAGATCGCCGACGCGATCAGCGCCTCACGACCCGGCGCGCGCGGCGAATCGTCCGAGACGTACCTCAAGCGGCTCGAGGAGCTGCAGTCGATCGCCGAGAGCTTCGAGGGCGTCGAGAAGTCGTTCGCTGTTCAGGCCGGACGCGAGGTGCGCATCCTCGTCCGACCGGAGGAGATCGATGACCTCGCGTCGATGCGTCTGGCACGCGACATCGTGCGCAAGATCGAAGAGCAGCTGACCTACCCCGGCCAGATCAAGGTCACCGTGATCCGCGAGACGCGCGCCGTCGAGTACGCCAAGTAGCGACCCGAATCAATAGGCGCCCGACCTAGGGCCGGGCGCCATCTCAATAGCCGTTGCTGGAGTGCCCAGCAAAGGGCGTCGTCTCTACAAGGACTTCAGGCGGAAGCTGAGATCGCCCGATGTGGCGCCGTAGCCGCCAACCTGGAAGAAATAGGTGGTTCCGCCGACCACCGGTAGCTCGACTCTCGAGGCCACGTCGATTCCGCGATCGTCATTGCACGCGAGTTCGGCCAGGTCCTCGAGCGAAGTGCCCTCGTAGACGGCCAGTACCGTGTCAAAGGTGCTCCCAACCGTCCGGGCGACGAGCGTCCGTGACGAGTTCGGGGTGAATCGGTACCAGACGGTCCTGCCCACGTCCCAACCACAGGATGGAACTGGCTCATTCGCCTGGAGCGTGGCGGTAAACGTCTCCTGATGGGAGGTCACCCCGAGGGTGGCGTTGGCGGCATTGCCAAAGGAGTCGTTGGCTGGCGGTGCGAGGCGCTTGACTCTGAAGGCGAACTCGCCAGTCGGATTGTCGTGCGCGTTTCCACCGACCTGAATGAAATAGGTCTTGCCCGCCTGGAGAGCCACCTCGACTCTCTCGTTCCCTGATGCCCCGCCATCGTCGGCGCAGGCCGTGTTGATAAGGGTGCTCTGCGGGTTGCGCTCGTAGACGCCAACGACGGCGTTCATGTCGCCGAGCGGCAGAACGCGAATGCGGATCGTGTAGTCGCTCGTCGGGCTGATGCGATACCAGACCGTCGCTGCGATGTTCGAGCAATACGGACCAATCTCCGCTCCGCCGAGCGTCGCGTGAGTGTTGTCCTCTGATCCGTCCACGAACGGCAGCGTCGCGATCCGGGTCGCCGCGGAGATGGCATCGTTGGCGGGCGCCTCTGCCGCTGCCGCCGCTCCTGGCAGGGCGAGCAGGCTCGTTGCCAGGAGCAAGGTCAGGATGGCACCACGCATGACCGGCGAAGCGGTTACATGCCTACCGGCATCGGGGTGCCGTCCCTGTTGTGAAGTCGACTGATGCCTGGTTCCTTGAATTGCCGATGTGGCCACAGCTAGCCTCCGTTCCGTCCCCCGGCCACCTCCGCTCGAAGAAGTCCGAGTGCGAGCGCCTATGCAAGTAGAAACCCGGGGTCGCTTGATACACATCCGCAGATGCACGGAAACCACTACCCATCGCCGCTCGGTAGTTATCGGTAGAGCTCGGGTATGTCGGCGTCGCCCGACGGCTGCTGCTAGTCTCCTGATCGGCCGGACGGTGCTCCGATCTCGTGGCACACGGCCAGACCCCTTCGATCAGGAGAAGCAGAAGTAGCCGCTCAGATTCAGGCCGCCGACAGGCTTGCCACGCCGCCCGAGAAGCCCGCGCCCGGTGTCGTTCGCGTACTGATGATCGGCGACGTGATCGGCAAGCCCGGCCGCGTGGCGCTGGAAAAGACTCTGCCCCAGCTGCGCGACGAGCGGCACATCGACTTCGTCACAGCGAACGGCGAGAACCTGGCCGGCGGCATGGGCTTGACGATTTCAACGGCAGGCAGCCTCTTCGCCGCCGGCGTCGACGTGATCACCAGCGGCAACCACATCTGGGACAAGCGCGAGATCTATCCCGAGCTGGATCGCGACGAACGGATACTGCGCCCGCTCAACTACGGCGAGACCGGCGTACCGGGTCGAGGCTGGGGCATCTACCACGCCCATGATGGTTCTGAGGTCGCAGTCGTCAACGCCCAGGGTCGGACGTACATGGCCCAGATCGAGAATCCCTTCACCACCCTCGATGGACTGCTCGACGACGGAGCCAGCGAACTACCGCCGATCCGACTGGTCGACTTCCACTGCGAGCTGACGAGCGAGAAGAACGCGTTCGGGCTGTACCTCGACGGGCGCGTCAGCGCCGTGTGCGGCACGCACACCCACATTGCCACCGCCGACGAGCGCATTCTGCCGCGCGGAACGGCGTACATCAGCGACATCGGCATGACCGGTCCCATTTACAGCGTCATCGGCTTCGATCCGGCCACAGTCCTGCCGCGATTCATCAACGCGCTTCCGACGCGCTTCGAGGTGGGCTCCGGACCGGTCATCTTCAACGCCATTCAGATCGACGCGGACTCGTCCACCGGGCGTGCCGTCAACGTGGCGCGGCTCAACATGATCGTCGACGAATGAGCGACGAGAAGGTCAGCCGGCCGAGCCGATTCACCGAGCCCGAGCCGCAGCCGGACTGGCCGCACAACCCGGCCGACTTCCACTGCCATACGGACCGATCGGACGGCGTGCTTACGCCCACCCAGCTCTATTCGGCAATGGCCGAATGCGGGCTGGAGGTCGTGGCCGTGTCCGATCACGACACCCTCGCTGGTTACCGCGAGCTGCGCGACGCAGGGCTCGCCGCAAAGCTGCCCCTGGGTGGGCCGCGCATGATCCCGGCGGTCGAGATCAACAGCATCGCCGACCGGACGCTGGTCGAGATGGGTGTCGAGCTCGAAGAGGGCGAGCTGCACATCCTGGGCTACGGCGTGGATGCCGATAGCGCTGATTTCGAGGCGGCCCTCGCCGGACAGCGCAACGCCCGCATGGCGCGGCTGATGCTGATCATCGACAAGCTGCGCGAGTTGGGCGTTCCAATCGACGAACAGATCGCACCGGCCTTGGCGAGCGAGGAGGCAGTCGGGCGACCGCACATTGCGCGGGCGATGGTCGCTGCCGGTCACGTGACGTCGGTGCAGGAAGCATTCGACCTGTGGATCGACCGCAGCGGCCCGGCGTACGTGCCGCGCCAGGGCATGCGCACGCGCGAGGCGATCGACGCGATCACGGCCGCGGGCGGGATCTGCGTTCTGGCTCACTATCCGGCCGCGCCCGAGCAACCGACGCTCACCCGGCTGCTGCTGGAGTGGGGGGTCCGCGGCCTCGAGGTGTACTACCGGCGCTTCCCGCCCGAGACGGTGCTCAAGATGGAGGCGCTGACCGAGTCGCTCGGCATGATTGCCACGGGTGGCAGTGACTATCACGGTGATGGGATGACCTACGCTGATGCCATGGCGACCACGTATGTGCCCCGCTCGGTGGCCGACCGGCTGCTGGAGGCACTCGAGGAGACGGCAGCGCGATGACAACGCGAATGCTGCCCGTACTCGATCTGGCGCCCACCCGCGCTCAGGCTGAGCGCGCGACGGTCGAGACCGCGCCAGAGCTGGCCGAGTTCATCACCGACGATCTGGCCCTCCCGCGATTCCACGTGTGGACGCTGGGCTGCCAGATGAATCACTCCGACTCGGAGGAGATGGCCGGTGCGCTTGCTGCGGCGGGCTGCGCCGAGGCGACAGATCTCGACTCGGCCGATCTGATCGTCATCAACTCGTGCGCCATCCGTGAGGCGGCCGAGCAGAAGGTGATCGGCCGGATGGGCCACCTGGCCAACCTGCGCGCGGCCAATCCGGCGTTGCGCGTCGTGCTGACCGGCTGCTCGGTCCGCGCCGACAACACCGCCGCGCTGCACAAGCGCTATCCGCAGGTGGATCTCTTCCTGCGTCCGGACGAGGAGCCCGAGCTGACCGCGCGTCTCGGCCTGGCCGGCGCAACTGCTCCAGGACTGCTCGCCGCGCGAGCCGCCGCGGTGGGGGAGGGTCGCGTCGAGCGACGAAGCGCAACCTCTGCCTGGCTGCCGATCATCTACGGCTGCGACAAGACGTGCACCTATTGCATAGTGCCGTTCAGCCGCGGTCCGGAGGTCAGCCGCCCGTTCGACGACGTGCTAAACGAGGCACGGACGCTGGCCGCGGCGGGTTACCGCGAGGTCACGCTGCTCGGCCAGAATGTCAACTCGTACGGGCACGATCTGCCGGCGGACGAGCGCTTTGCCGATGTTCACACTGGTCGCCACCTTGGCCGGCGGCTCGAGCTCGACGGCAAGCCGGACATGGCCGCGCTGCTGCGCGCAATCGACTCGCTGCGCACCGCCGATGGCGTGCCGGCCATTTCGCGCGTCCGCTTCGTCACGTCGCATCCGTGGGACCTGTCGGAGCGCCTCATCTCCGCCATGTCAGAGTGCCAATCGGTGTGCGAGCACCTGCACCTGCCGATCCAGTCGGGCGACGACGCCGTGCTGCGCAGGATGGGCCGCCAGTACACGGTCGAGTCGTACCTCGAGCTTGTCGAGCGGTTGCGGGCCGCCGTCCCCGGAATCAGCCTCACGACGGACGTGATCGTCGGCTTCTGCGGCGAGACCGAGGCGCAGTTCGAGAACACGCTCGATCTTCTCAACCGGGTTCGTTTCGAGACCGTATTTGCCGCCGCGTTCTCGCCGCGGCCAGGGACTCCCGCGGCGCGCCTCGTCGACGACGTGCCGCGTGCCGAGAAGAAGCGTCGTCTGCAGGCGCTGCTCGATCTCCAGGAAGGCATCGGCCGTGAGACAAACGAGTCGTGGCTTGGGCGAACGACCGAGGTCCTGGTTGACCAGCAGAAGGCCCGTTCGAATCACGACGGCGAGGGCCAGGGTCCGCGACTGGCGGGCAGGAATCGCAACAACAAGCTCGTCCATTTCGAGGGGTCTGCAGATCTCATCGGCCGCCTCGTAAACGTCAAAATCAATCACTCCGGCCCTTATTCGCTATCTGGGTCGCTCGACGCCTGACACGACGCTACCGCCTCTCGTCGTCGTCGCTGGAGCCACGGCAACCGGCAAGACGGGGCTCTCGCTTCGTCTTGCCGAGCAGATCCCTGGCGCGGAGATCATCAGCGCCGATTCGCGCCAGGTCTACCGGGGCATGGATATCGGCACGGCCAAGGTGAGTGCCGCCGAGCGTGCCCTGGTGCCGCATCACGGGCTGGATCTAGTCGATCCCGACGAGCCGTTCACCGCGGCGGACTACCAGCGTGTGGCGCTCGACGCACTGCACGGGATTGCCGAGCGTGGAGGCGTGGCGCTGCTCGTCGGTGGCACGGGCCTGTACCTGCGGGCCGTTGCGCACGGGTTCCGGCTCGACGAGACCGGACGCGACGCGGCCGCGCGCGCCAACCTCGAGCGGCGCCTCGTAGGGGAGGGGCTGCACGTTCTGGTCGCCGAGCTGCGCTCGCGCGCACCCGCCACGGCCGCGCGGACGGATCCGGCAAATCCACGCCGCGTGGTCCGCGCGCTCGAGCGCGTCACCGTCCATGGGGACGTGCCGCCGCCGGCGCCGCGCGGCTATCCCGCGCGAACGGTGTGGATCGGCCTGAAGCTCGAGACGGCGGAGCACGATCGCCGAATCGAGGAGCGCGCCCGCGCCCAGTTCGCCTCCGGACTGCTCGCCGAGACCGGAATTCTCAGGGTGCGCTACGACGCGGACCTGCCCGCTTTCTCCGCGGTCGGCTATCGAGAGGCGTTCGCCGTGCTGGACGGCACTCTCAGCGAAGAGGAAGCGATCCAGCGCACAGCCACGCGGACGCGGCAACTAGCCCGCCGGCAAGGAACTTGGTTTCGCGCCGAGGCCGCCATCAACTGGCTCGACAGCAGCGCGGATACAGCGGATGCGCCTGACGCCGTCGCGACGGCCGCGCTGCGCCTCCTACGCGCGGAGCTCCCGGAACTCGCGGTATAGCCGGAGCAGGTTGTCGCGCGGCGAGGAGTAGTAGTCGGCGCCGCTGATCGACAGGTCGGGAAGCGCCGGCGCCTCCGCCACGAGCGGTGAAGTGGCCGCGAAGCGCTTCAGCACCTCAGCGTGCGGTTTGAGCGATCCGTCGGGTCGAACCAGGCCAAAGAAGCGTTCGTGCCGCGCCCGATCGAGCGGCGGCCGATTCCAGAGCGGCTCCTCGTAGTCGGCGAAGCACCACACCAATGCGCCGGCGGCGCCGATCTCGACCAGTCGCGGCAAAACCGTCTCGAGATGGCGCGCGAGCTCGTCTTCGGCGAGCAACGTCCGCTGCCGCGAAACGCCATCGACCTTCCACGCGAGCTGCTGGGTCGGCTCACCCGGCGGCGCGGTGGGTGCGCCGAACTCCTCGGCCAAAACGCGCTTGCCGGAAAGTGCCGCCGTCAGTGCGCAGACGAAGGGGACGAGCTCCGTATCGGTCGGTCCATCGGCCCAATCGGCGTAGACCGAGTAGGCGTGCATGACCGAGTAGTCGCACGTTTCGAAGGCCCGGTCGACGCGCAGCCCGTTGTCCGCCTCGAGGCTGGGCAGGTGGAGTCCGATGGTGATCGGCGTCTCGGCGTCGAGCTCGCGGATGACGCTCGTC
>DASQLS010000313.1:0-5040 GCA_035629915.1 Candidatus Limnocylindrales bacterium
GGTGTCGGTCTGCGGCGGCCGGGTTACGTCGACGAACATTCGGTCGAGCAGGCCGTTGCCATCCGAGTCGAACTCAGTCTCGACCCACAGGGACTGTCGAACCCACTGCGTTGAAGTGCCGAAGGCAGGATTCACCTGGGCTTGGCCCTCAACGAAGATGGCTTCCACCGGTGCCGGCGCAGCATTCGCCACGGGAGCAGCCACTAACGCGAACGTCGCGACCAGAAGCATGGTGGAGATTCGCCGGCGGACGGGCATCGTTACCTCCAAAGGGGTGCGGGCTGGGCAAGTCCCTACCTTGCGTAACCCCTTGTCAGGGTACCTGATAGGACATCCGCCAGAGCCTGTCAATGGGCAGTGCACGCATACTGCGAACCTTGGACGCGGACGCACCACGTATTGACGCCACGGCCGGAAGATCGAGCAGCAGCGCGCCGCTGCTGGCTTTCGCTCTCGGAGTGTTCATCGTCGGCGTCGAGCTGATGATCACCGCCGTTGCACTGCCCCCGATCCTGGCCGACCTGGCCGACTGGACGCAGCTGCGCGAGGCGTCGTGGATTGTCAACGGCTACCTCGTCGCGTACGTCGCCATCATCCCGCTCGCCGGCCGCGCCGCCGACCGTTACAGCGTGCCGCTGCTCTTCGCCGGCAGCCTGATCGTCTTCGCCATCGGCTCGCTCCTCGCCGGCGCGGCCCAGAGTCTCGAGTGGCTCATCGCGGCGAGGGTGATGCAGGGTATCGGCGCCGGCGCGGTCGTGCCGCTCGCCACTGCGGGCGCGAGCCACCTGTACGGAGGCCGTCTGCGCGCCCGCGCCATCGGCGTCGTTGGCGCGGCCACCTTCCTGGGCATGGCCGCCGGGCCATTCCTCGGCGCGGCGATCCTGCAGTCGATCCAGGTTCCCGGCGAGACGTTGTTTGGGCCGAGCTGGCGCTGGGTGTTCTACCTGGCCGCGCCGCTGGCCGCTCTCGCCGCGCTGTACATGTGGGCAGCTTCACCTGATTGGCGGGCGTCTCAACACGCCGGTGCCAACGAGCCGCTCGACATCATCGGCGCCGCGCTCTTCACTGCCGCGGTCGCGGCGGGACTGGTCGCGCTGACACTCGTCGGCGAGGCGGATTCGGTGATGATTTTGGGCCTGGCCGCGCTCGCGATCGTTGCCCTCGGCCTTTCGCTCTGGCGGTTCTCCCGTGCCCGAGCGCCATTCATCGATCTGCGCCACTTCGCCGACCGAACCTTCAGTGGCGCAGTGCTGCTCAGCCTGCTCACCGGCTACGCGCTTGCCACCGCGATCATCGGCGGCGCCGTGTTCGTCGACCGCGTCCGCTACTCAGGCCCGGACGAGCAACAACTCGCGCTCGGTGCGCTGGCCGGCTCGATGGCCGTCGGCGCGCTGTTGGCCGGTTTCGTCGTGCGCCGCCTGGGCGTCCGGCTGCCGAGCCTGTTGGGGCTGGGTCTCTCCATCGCCGGCCTGCTGCTGCTGGCGACGTTGACGCCGGGGTCGGCGATCGCGCTGCTTTCCGGCGGGTTGGCTCTGTTCGGCTTCGGCTTCGGCCTCACCGTCACAGCGCGCTCGACGGCCGCAGTCGAGGCACTGGGCGCGGCCGCGTTCGGTGTCGCCGCCGCCGGTGTCACCGTCGCGCGCATGCTCGGCATGGGCATCGGTTTGGCGGCCCTGACTGTGCTCGGCTCGAATCGGATCGAATCGCTCAGCGTCGTGCTCGTCGATCAGGCCGCTCGTGACGCGGTCCTGCCGGCGGCGCTGCAGGGCCGGCCGTTGGAGGACTACCTGGTCGTCGACGCGCTGGAGCGCTGGGCGGCCGACCAGGCGGCAGGCATCCTGTCGGTCGTCTTTCTTGTCGCGGCCGTCGTGACGGCGCTCGCGATTGTCCCTACGCTCGCCATGCGCGACCGACCCGGCGCCGCGCGTGGGAGTGATCAGGAAGGGAGCGTGGATGGCGTCGCGGAGGCGTCGCGAGCAGGTCTCGCCATCTAGCGTCGACGAGTCGGTGCCCGTGGTCTGGGCGCTGGCCTGGAGCGAGGCGGCCGGTCTGCGGACGCTGACCGGGCTCGAAGCGGTCAAGAAGGCCTTCGCCGACGAGCAGAACCGGCTCTGGATCGACCTGAAGTCGCCCGATCGTCAAACACTCGACCACCTGGCCAAGGTGCTCAGCCTGCACCCCCTGGTGACCGAGGACATCCTCGAGCAGAACCAGCGTTCCAAGGTCGAGGAAGCCGGCGGCGTGTTGCACATCGTGATGTTCGCCCTGCGCTATGCCGGTGAGATCGTGAACCACGAGCTGGACATCGTCCTCGGGTCGCGTTGGCTGCTCACCGCGCATGACGGCGATCTCGACCTGCGCGACGCGCCGTTCCGCCGCCGGGAGCCGGACGTCCACCTCGACGAGGGCGTCGACTTCACGCTGTGGGTCATCGCCGACTGGCTGGTCGACGACTACTTCCCGGTTTTCGATCGCCTTGGCGACGAGATCGATCAGCTCGAGAACGACGTCATGCGCCAGCCGACCAATTGGATCGTCGAGCGGCTCTTCGCGGTCCGGCGCGATCTGCTGACCATCCGGCACACGGTCACGCCTCAGCGCGAGATCTTCAACCAGCTAACCAATCGTGACCTGCGCCTGATCAAGCCCGAACGAGTGATCTACTTCCGCGACGTCTACGACCACCTGATCCGCTTGACCGACGAGCTCGACACTTACCGCGAGCTGGTCGGCACGGCGATCGACATCTACCTCTCGCAGGTCAACAACAGCCTGTCCGAGACGGTCAAGAAGCTGACCGTGGCCACGGTCATCCTGGCCGGCGCCGGCGCCGTGGCAGGCATTTTCGGGATGAGCGAGGTCGCCCTTGCGCTGAGCTTCTCCGAGCCTCGCTTCTGGCTCGTCACCGGCGCGATCGTGGCGATGATGGTCACTGCCTACATCTACTTCAAGCGGAACGGCTGGTTCTGACCTCAGCCGGGCAGGCAGACTCGCGGCTGGGGCACTGGATTGGCCTCTTCCGGTGTGACGTCCGCGACGGTCACCGGGCGTGCCGCGATCTGAAGCTTGGGGACCGTTCCCGTCGGCCCCTCGCTCGTTTGAAGCACCAGTTGGTGCTGGCCGGGCGCAACCGCGGCAAGCGACAGATCGGTTGCGTGGCGTTTGACGCGCACGATCTCGTACACGTGAACCTTTGCATCGGCGCTGAAAACCTCGATTCTGGCGCCGATCATCGCCGCGCCATCGTCGATCTCCGAGGCGCGCAACAGGGGCAGAAACATGCCCTGTTGGGCGTGAGCGTAGAGGTAGGTCGCTCCCGGCATACCGGGAGCGACGAAGCCGTCGAGGGACATCGCGACGTCACAGAGCGGGTATAAGTCGCGGTTTCCAGGCACGACGAGAGTGCCCGACACGATCGGCAGATCGACGTTGAGTGACTCGATCCGTATCCGCGAAGCCACCGCCCCTGGGATGTCGACAGGTGGTGCTGACGGGGTCGAAATGGGCGTGCCCGCGGAGGATGTGGGCGATGGCACGGGGAGCAATGTCGGGACCGTGGCAGAAGGCGTGGGCACCGTGGCAGAAGGCGTACTGAGGATGGCCGCCGCGGGCGTGGCGGTCGGCTCGGTCGCTACGGTCGCCGTCGGTCGCGGAGCCAGCCCGTCGCCGTAGATCGAGGGCGCGTTCCAGGCAACAGCCACGGCTAAAACGGCGGCCGCGAGGAGGAGAGCGGAAGCCAACCAGCTCCACGGTCTGCGGACTCTCATAGGCCAATCGATGCTAGCGCGGCCCTGATCGCCGCGCCGTAGTACAGTCCGGCGCGATGCGCTTACCCGATGTCGTCGGGGTGCTCGCCGCGCTGGTTGTCGGGGGCCTCCTGGTGGTTTTTCTCCTTGCCAGCGCGCTGGGCCAGCAGCCTGCACTCGCTACCCCTGCGCCGCCGACGATCCCACCGATCCCAACGCCCACGCGTGACGCGTCGGCGACCGCCAGCCCCAGCCCTTCGATTGGAGCGTCGTCCACGCCCGAGATCGGCCTGGAGATTGGTCAGCGAGCGCCCGATTTCGAGGTCACCCTGACCGACGGCAGCGTCATGAGCACGGCCGATTTCAACGGGCCGATGTGGATCAACTTCATGGCCACCTGGTGCCCGCAGTGCGCCGACGAGCTGCCGATGATGCAGCGCTACCAGCGTCAGCTCGAGGGCCAGATGACGCTGCTGCTGGTCGATGTCGGTGAGGACGCCCAGACGGTTCGCCAGTTCGTGCGAGATCTCGATGTCGACCTGCCGGTCGGCGTCGACGACGGCACGGTCCAGGCGCAGTGGGGCGCCTACGCGCTGCCCGTCCACTACTGGCTCGACGCCGAGGGCATCGTGCGCGAGATCGTCTACGGCGGCGCGCCGGAGGAGATCTTCCTGCAGGCCATCACCGCGGTCGTGCCAGAGTTCTCGGCCGAGGAGACACCCGAGCCCACGGAGTAATCGCCTGGGTGCGCTCGAGACCTCAGTGACGATGGCCGAGCCTACGCTGCGCCCGATTTCTGTGCGCCAGGCAGTCGCCCTGGCAATGCCCCACCTCGAGCGGCGCCCGCTGCTGGTGGTCAGCGACTTCGACGGCACTCTCAGCCGGATCGTCGACGATCCGTGGGGCGCGCAGATCCTGCCTCTGGGACGCCGCGCGCTGCGCGCCCTGGCCTCCAAGCCGGGCGTAAACGTGGCCGTGCTGTCCGGCCGGTCGTCACCCGACGTCGCCGCGCGCGTCCGTGTCGGAAACGTTGATTACCTGGGCAACCACGGCATGGAGCGCGGTTTCGTGCCGCGGCGCGGCAGGCCCGAGCGAATCAGATCGACGTCCGACGAGGCCGCGCACGAGGCGGTCCACGCAGCCGAGCGGCTGGCCGACGACATGCCGCGTCTCATCCCCGATTCGTGGCTGATCGTCGAGCGCAAGCCACCCGCGGTCGCCTTTCACTACCGAACCGCGCCGGACATCGAGGCAGCCGGAGCTCGTGTTCGAGCCGCGGCAGACGAGCTCGATC
>DASQLS010000314.1:0-4918 GCA_035629915.1 Candidatus Limnocylindrales bacterium
CAACGCGGATAACACCGGTTTCGCCGAAGCGTCCTTCTCGATCCCGGAGGACCTCGAAGGCATGTGGCTGACGGCGACGACTTCCAATGTCAATGGCCTGACGTCCGAGTTCTCCGAATGCTTCGAGGTCCAGGGCGCCGGCTTCGGCGACGAGATCCGTCTCCTCGACCCGACGACGCCGCTCGGCACGACCGAGTTCGTGGTGGACGGCTTCGACCCGGCCTGGCGGTCCGGCAGCCTCCTGTACGGAATTGACGGCGAGATTCACCGGATCCAGCCAGACGGCACCGGTGACGAGACGATCACGAGCGGGTCCGATTTCGACTATGACCCAAGCGGCGCGCCCGGTGTGACCGCCTTCGTTCGAACGTCTGACGGTGGCGACGACGACGTCTGGCTCCTCGTCGACGGCGAGACCGTCACCGTCACGGCTACCGACCAGACGCCGGAGAATCTGCGCCTCGACCTCTACTACGTGTGCGGCGGGCAGTCGATGCCGATTGCCGTCGCCCTCACGCCCGACGTCACCGGCGCGACCACCGCGAGCTTCCAAACGAACTACGACCCGAGCCTGAGCTGTGCGGGCGGGACGATCGAGGCGGCTTTGACCGATGGCTTCCTGCGCACGACGACGCCTCCGGGCTCGGGCGAGCCGGTCGCATCGGATCCAAAGCCGCCGGTGGCCGCCACCTACGGGCCGCCGCTCGGCTCGACCTATCTCACCTCCGACGTCATTCCGTTCCACGGGATCGGCGAGGACGCCGACGACGGCACGCTGATCGGCGCGTCGTTGCGCTGGTTCATCCGTCTCGCCTCGGCGCCGTGCTGCGGCACCCTAGTGGGAACGGGCGGCTCGGTCGACTTCGAGGCCGGAGGCCTGGCGCCGGGCGACTACATCGTCACGCTGCTGGCGACCGATCCGGACGGCCAGACCGACACCGCCGAGTCGCTCATCCACGTCATCCCCGACAGTGACCACGATGGCTTCAGCGACGCGGCGGAGACGAACACTTGCTTCGGTGCGGGCGCGGCGACAGACGGCAGCACGCCGTCCGGCGACGCCGACAGCGACGGCCTGCCCAACGCGAGCGACCCCGAGCCATGCGTCGCGGCGACGGTCTACAACGCGATCGTCGACTTCAACCCGAACGACCTCAACCTCACGTCGAGCGGCACGCCGATCACCGTCTTCATCCAGACGCCGGGACGCGACATCCGCCAGATCGTCGGCTCGTCGGTGCGCATCGTCGAGGCGAGCGGCGCGACCACGAACATCGCGAACGTGGGCTGGTCGGTATCGGGCAGCGTCGGAACGGCGAAGTTCGCCCGCCAGCCACTCATCACATTCCTCAGATCGAACGGCGTCACCACCGGGACGGTGTGGATCGTCGTCTCCGGCAGCTCGAACACGAATCCGGCCTGGAGCTTCACCGGCCGGGACACCACGAACACCAAACCCTGAGAGAGGTGACCCTTGCGTAAGTTCTTCATTCCGTGGCTGACGGCCGCGCTGCTGCTCGGTCTCCTGGTCGCCCCGGTAGGCGCCAAGGGGCCGAAGTGCGCGGACATTCAGAGCACGAACGCAGCCGGGAACCAATTGAGCCGAGCCTCGTGGGACGGGCTCAGCGGCGATGTCAACGGCTTCTTCTTCCTCGAAGGGGTTTCGTGCGAGAAGGTCACCTACACGCTGTTCATCGTCGATGACGAGGGCGCCACCGCGCTGCTCGGCCAGGCTTCCGTCGTAGGAGATGGCGTCAACTCAGAGGTCGCCATCCTCGTCACCGGTGTGTCTGCAGAAGACGGTGATGTCTGCGCCTGGGTCGTCAGCAGCCGCGGCAAGCAGTCCATCGATCGCGCCCCATCGGATGGGTGCGTGATCCTGCTCGATGACGGGTCGTCGCCTGGAGGCGGGAAGGGCTTCTAGCCCGGCTCACCTTCCGACAGCTCGCGGACACGGGCGGCCGATGCGGCCGCCCGTTCCTCGTCCCCGGCGGCGCGCCACGCACGCTCGGCGAGTTCATGCGCTTCCGCGGCACCCGGTCGGGCATCGGCGGCCAGGAAGAGCTCGGCGGACTGCTCGGCCAGCGCGACCGCCTGGTCGTGTGCGCCACGGGCAAGGCTGATCTCGCCCAGGATCTGGACCGCATCGGCCCGGGTCATGGCGTGCCCGATCTCATCGGCCAGGTCGTACGCGCGATGGGCGAAGATCTCGGCCTCCTCGAGCTCGCCGGCGCGACGCAGCTTGTCGGCCAGGTTCGCGTAGCCGATGGCGCGCCCCGCGCCGTGGTTCACGCGCTCGAACGTCGCGATCGCCTCGCGGTCGCAGGCGATGGCGGTGTCCATCTCGCCGCGGTCGCGCTCGACGAGCCCGAGATTGATGAGCGCCCCGCCGATCGCCTCGACGCTGCCGACCCGTCGTGCCAGTTCGAGGTCGCGACGGAGTGACACCGCCGCCTGATCGAGGAATCCCAGGTCGTGCTGGACGAGCCCAAGCACCCGGAGCACGGTCGTCTCGGCGCGCAGGTCGCCGTTGCCCTGGGCGATCGCCAGCGCCTTCGCGGCATGCTCGAGCGCACGGTCGAGACGCCCGGCGTACGACTCGGCACGCGCAAGCTCGATGAGCAGCTCGCCGGCGACGGGGTCGACGCCGTCGGGTTCCGTCACGATCCCCTGCTCCAGCGCCGCGATGGCCTCGCCCATCGCCTCGGTCGAGGTCAGCGACCAACCGCGCTCCAGCCACAGCGGACGCAGATCCTGGCCGATCAGCCGCTCGTCAGCGAACGCCTCCTCGACCGTGCGCAGCGCCTCGGCGTAGCGGCCGCGCACGCGATGGACCGATGCGAGCCCGCGCCACGCTCGAACCAGCGGCTGGCCCTCGAGCACGCGCCGGTACGTCGCCTCCGCGTCGTCGTAGGCACCGACCACCTCCTGCAGGTCGCCCAGGGTTAGCCTCACGCGGAGGAGGACGTCGTCATGCGAGGGGTCCGTGGCGGCGAGCTTCTCGGCGCGCCGCAGGTGGATGATCGCCTCCTCGTTGGCGAAGAGTCGGGCGGCCCGGGCCGCCGCTCGCTCCAGGTAGGCAACCGCACGCGCCCCCCCGTCGCCCAGGTAGAGGTGTCGCGCCAGGAATTCGACGCTCTCGTCGCCGCTGCCATACAGCGCCTCAGCCGCTTCGGCCGTGCGTTGGTGGAGCTGCCGACGCCGGCGCCGCAGGAGGCGGCCATAGGCGACATCGGCGATGAGTGCGTGGTGGAACTGCAGGATGTCGTCGCCACCGTCGATCGGATCGAGCAGGCCGGCGCCGACGAGCGCCTCCAAGTCCTGGCCCAGCGCGGCGGGGTTGTTCGTGACTCGCTCCAACAGGCGCAGGTCGACCCGTCGCCCGATGACCGACGCGACGGCAAGCGTGGACTGCGTGCTGGGGCCAAGCGCGTCGATCCGAGCCGACAGGACGCCCTCGATGGTGGCCGGGACCTCCGCCGCGTCCTCCGTCTCTCGGAGCCGCCACTGTCCCCCGCGGTCGTTGACGAGCGACCCCGACTCACTGAGCGAGCGGACGATCTCCTCGGCAAAGAAGGGGTTGCCGGCCGAACGGTCCGCGATCACGGCGCCAAGCTCGGGCGCCGACACGCCGCCGATGACGTAATCGACGAGCTCACCGATCGCCGCGGCGTCCAGCTGGCCCACCTCGACCATCGTCGCCAGCCACGCGGGCGCTGGCGGCCGGCTCGTGCCCCAGATCCCCAGCGCCCCAACTGCGTCCGGTGCCGCAAGGTCGGCCATGAGGCTGATCGTGGAGGCATCGGCCCAGTGCACATCCTCGATCGCGAGAATGACGCCGCCACTCGTCGCGCGCGCGCGCAGCCAGGCGCGCACCGCGTCGTGCAGCCCGCGCCGGAAGGCCTCGGGCTCGACCTCCGCCAGCTCGACCGGCGGCGGAATTCCAAGGAGCGTGGCGATGTACGAGCTCGCATCGGGCGCGTCGAGACCCTTGACGCCGGCCAGCGCTTCGAGCTTCGACGACGCGGAGTCGTCGCCGGCGATGCCGAGCTCGCGGCTCAGCAGATCCGAAATCGGCCAGTACGGCAGCGCTGCGCCGTACGAGAGGCATCGGGCGTCGAGCCAGGTGATCTCCTGCTCCGCGGCAATGCGCCGCGCCTCATCCACGAGGCGCGACTTTCCGACCCCGGGCTCCCCTACGATGCCCACGATCTCGGTCCCACCTCCACCGGCAAGACGATCGATTGCGCCCACGAGGTGAGCAACCTCGCGTGCGCGCCCGAGGAGCGGGGCATGGCGGCGCCCGGCCAGGCCCGATCGCTGGTCGGCGGCACGGCGCGAGCCGAGCAGCCGCCACGCCGCGACCGGCTCCGCCTTTCCCTTCAGCGTCAGCGGGGGCACCGGCTCGAGGTCGAATCGGTCCTGGACGATCTCGTACGTGGACTGGCTGATGTACGTCTGCCCCGACGGCGTGGCCGATTCGAGCCTCTGGGCAAGGATGACGGAGTCGCCGAGCACGGCGTAGTCCATCCGCACCTGGCTGCCGATCATCCGCGCGATCCCCCGCCCCGACGCGATGCCGATGTGGAGCGTCAGCCCTTCGCCGTTCTCGCCGAGCGTTCCGCGCAGGCGCGCCAGCTCGCGATGCATCTCGATCGAAACCTCGAGCGCGCGCGTGGCATCGTCCTCGTGGGCGACCGGTGCTCCGAACAGGGCAAGCAGGGCGTCACCGGCGAACTTTTCGACGTACCCGCCGTATCGCCCGACGATGTCCGACAGCGCGGTGATGATCGGATCGATCACCTCGAGCAGCTCCTCCGCGTCGAGGCGCTCGCTCAGCGGCGTGAATCCGGAGAGGTCGGCGAAGAGCGCGGTGACGAGGCGGCGCTCCTCGGTCATGCTGGTGCCGGTCGGATCG
>DASQLS010000315.1:0-6163 GCA_035629915.1 Candidatus Limnocylindrales bacterium
ACGATCCAGCGCAGGCATTCCAGGTCGGGGTTGCCGTAGCGCCCGTCGGCCGAGATGACATAGCGATCGGCCAGGACAGTTCGGAAGAACGCTTCCGACGCGTTCCGCGCACTGCCGTGATGGGGCAGCTTGAGAACGTCGACATTGAACGTGCCGCCCGGCTCCAGCAGGCCGCGCTCCTGAAGGCCTTCAACGACGTGCTCGCCGCGGCCGTCGCCGGTGAGCAGGATCGAGCGACCGGCCGCCCTCACGAGCAGGACGATGCTGGACAGATTGGGGATCGAGCTGTCCGCCGCGACGCCCGCGGCGACGCTGCCGTCGGCGAGTGCACGGCCGTGGCGCTCCAGCCAGCGGATCCACTCCCGGCGCAACTTCTCGAGCGTGACCGTGGATGGTCCGACGACATCGATTCGCATACCGCCGATGCGCAACGTCGACGAACCGTTGGCGAGGATTGGCTCGCCCCCGAAGCGCTCGTTGATCGGCACGCCGAGCGCCACCGCAGATGCGCGCAACGCGTCTCCCTCGCCGACGCCCATCAGCGTTCCGGCGAGCGTCTTCATGCCGGTCGCACCATCACCCGCGGTGGCTAGCGCTTCACGGATGCGCGGCGCGATGTCGGCGCCTCCGGCGCTGACCGAGAACGCGTTGTGCCACAGCTCGCCGACTGGCAGCGGTCCGCCGGCCTCGTGTAGTTCGGCGAAGAGATCGAGCAGTCCCTTGACGTGGTCGTTGTCGATGTGGCTGAGCACGGCGACGTCGATCCGTTTGACTATCGGCGCCAGGCCGAGCAACCATGGCCGGAGGTGCTTCGCATAAGTGCCGGACGGCCCGCCGTCGATCAGCAGCGTGCGCCTCGTGCGAGTCGTCGCGTAGCGCACCACCAGGCAGTCACCGAACGCTGCCTGAACCACGTCTAGGGCCAGCATCTACGATGTCCTGACCGTGAGCTCGCCCGACGACGAGAGTGTCGATTCAGTGGAGATGGCCGCTGCGCTCGAGCAGATGATCGAGGACGAGCTGCCCGACGCCGGTGGGCCGCTCACGATCGTCGGCTCAACGCCCGAGTCCGCCGGCGGCACCGAGTTCGAGGTCAGCGCCAACCGCCTGGTAGCGCTCGACCCGGACGATCCGGACCTTGCCGACGTCTTCGTGCCGGTGCCGGTGAGCGGTCATGTCAGCCTCGCCCCGGATGGCGCGACCAATGCCGAACTCGCGGCAGTCGACGAGGACACCGAGCGCGAAGTGCGTGCATGGGCACGCTCGCTGATCGCCAACGGCAAGGTCGCCGGCATGGCCGCAACTGTCGCCTCTTACGGCCCGCCGCGACGGCCGACGCACGAGCTGGTCGTCGACAGCAACGGTCGTCGCGTCCTGCGCCGAACCGGATTCGTCGCCTACTAGCGTCCGGACAGCTGGTCGCGACCGGTCACCGGCGGCGCCCGGAGAACCCGACACGAGTCAACGTGGGCTCGCCGCCGATGACGCGGATCTCGTGCGTCGGCGGGAACGGTGCGAACGCCGGTCGCGGCGGCGTCGGGCCGACGACGCCGGCCTGCGTTCCACCCGGCCGCGCGCCGCGCGTCCGACGCCGCGGCGGCTCGGCAGCCCCAGCTGCCGTACCAGGAACGGTGCGAATGTCACCGTTCGCCAGCAACGCGCGCGCGAACGCGCGGCCCTCGTTCTCGATCTGCTGATCGGCCGGTCGGATCTCGCCGATGACGCCGGTCACCGACCGGCCGCGAGTCCGTACCTCGGCCACTGCCGGAACCAACAGCCGCACGCCGGTCAGCTCACCCTCGGTCAGCTGCATCGGCCGGAACGCGGCAACGTGGGTCACCTCGCCGTGGATGTCACTGCTTACCGGGGTGTACTGGAGGCGTGTTCCGCTGGGAACCTCGAGCTCCTCGCGCAGCTCCGCGGCCGCGCCGCCGCGAGTGCGGCGCTTGAGCGGCACGGGCATCTCGATCGCCGGTGCAGGGAGGGTCATGCCGTGGGCTGCAAAGGCAGTCCGAATGGCGGCCGCGTTGGCGCCGCCGTTGCCGGCCACGTCCGCTTCGACCATGCGCCGGCCGACGCCCTCGAACGTTCGCGGCGTCGCGGGCACTGAGCGGATGCCCGAGATCAGCAGCTTGCCCAACGTTCGTGCCGCGCGGTTGAGCGACACGGCAGAGCGGTTGCCGGTGTTGAGGTACATGTTGCGCAGCGCGTCGTAGAAGGCGCCGGTGAACACGCGCGAGAACGAATGCACCTCGCCACTCAGGACGGTGGCCGGACCGCCGGGCGGCAGCATCGTCGGATCGGACCAGCTGAAGGTATTGCTGGCGTTGCGCAGCGCGCCGTCCTCGACTGCCGCGTCGCCGTACTCGCGCCGAATCGCATCGCCCAGCTGCTCGGCCATCGCCTGCACGAAATGCTTGGCCGAAAGGTCGGGTGAATCGGCCACCAGCGACTCCCGGATGGCTCGATCGCTGAGCGCGGCAAGGATGGCGATGCAGTCGCCAAAGGATTCGTGCAACGCGCCGACCTCGATGAACGGCACGTCGAAGAAATCGGGCCGCAGCATGTCGAGCAGGGCATGACCTTCCTCGTGCACGGCAACATCGACGCTCTCGCTCGAATGAACACGCTGGCCGTCGAAGGTGTGATGGAAGAACTGCAGGCTGCGTCGGTCGTAGAAGGCGTTGAGATCGTCGCCCGCGTCGGTCAATACGCGCAGCCTCCGCTGCCCGCCGAACCACGCCTCGGGGTAGGCCCCGTCGGCATCGCGCCAGACCTTGAGGCCCTTGATCAGTGCCTCCTGGACCTGCCAGAAACCGAACTCCGGCGTCTGCGCCGGATAGATGCCCGGCTCCGCCGCTGGCTGGATGTCAAAGCCAGCGCTCTTGGATGGCTGGCGTGACGCGCGTACCTGCTGAATCGGCGGTCCACCGCTGGCCAACGGGTCGTTCGGAATGTACGAGACGGTTGCCATCTAGACGCTCCCTGGCTGGGCTGGAATCGGCCTCCGATGACGCTGCCTTTCGACTGCTTGGGGAGCCTAGCATCACGCCACTTCTGAGTACAGTAGTTATTTACTTCCCTGCCCGAAAGGGGTACCTTCGCGACCATGGACGAGGAGACGTACGGCCTCGAGGACGACCTCCCCGAATGGGCCAACGAAGACGCTGACGACGTCCCCGCCGACGATGCGGACCTGGAGCCCGACATCCCCGCTGACGGGACTTCCGAGGGCACTCCTCAGCCGCTGCCGCCCGACCCCCAGGCGCCGCAGCCGTTGCCACCGATCATGGACAAGCCACCGCTGCCCGACCCTGGGATTGGCGGCGGAACAGCTGGCATCGCGCCATTGCCCAGCGGCGTGACGCTGATGCCGCAGGGTGCGGCAATGTTCTTCACCCAACGCGTCACGGCGCCGCCGATGGTCGACTGCATGTTCGCGGCGCTGTGCACGCCGCTCGCCTTCATGGGCTACGGCCTGCCGCCGACGTTCGTGGGCACGCTGCGCGAGGCCTCCGGCGTGCCGCGCATCAACCCGATCACCAACAAGCCCCAGGGCACGAGCACTGCCGCGACCAAGACCGCGCTGCGTAAGCTGATGCCCGAGGCACCGGTCGTGTTCGGCGGGCTGGCCGACGACGTCATGCTCGATCGGCTCGGAGCCGGTCGCATCAGCGCCCGGGTGACTGTCGGCAGCGCCGATCTGCCACGCCACCTGCGCCGCTTCATCGGCTTCAACTGGATCGGCGGTCATGCCATCGCCCTGGGTGGTGCGCGGCGGCGCGGGGACGGCACATGGGAGGTTCGGTGGATGGATCCCGCCGGCCGGCCGGGAAGCGGCTATGACGGGGAGTTCGTGCCGTATGCCGAGGTCAAGGGAGCGCTGCGGCGCACGTCAACGGGCCAGGTGCGCGTCACGTACGGGGAGTTCAACGCGGCGCTGCCAACGCGCTGGCAGCAGCCTAAGCAGCATCCGCAGGAGACGATCGTGAGGGTACTGACCAACGGGCAGCACGACGAGTTCTCGCGCATCGGGCGCGGCACTCCGTTCCTCCATCCGGAGACGACGGAGCTCGTCACGACAGCGCAGGAAGACGCCGACTTTCGACTGGCCGGGCGTTCGCTTGACGGACGCTTTGCAGGCGTCTGGGTAAACACGGGACGTATCCCGAACGCGTCAGGGCTGACCCTGCTCCTCGTCGAGGTAAGCAGGATCGGGCCCCCGTTCATCCGCGCCTAGGTGACGCCTGGGCGGCTATTGCGTGCGCAGATCGGAGCGCAACGATGTCAGAGAGCCGGTGACTACGGCCAGGGGCCGGCGCCAACCCCCATCAAAACTTCCTTGATGGGGCCCGGTAAGGCCAACAAGATGGACAGACCGGCGATCAACACGGCGCGCAATTGAAGTCTGCCCACGGATGGCCTCACTTGCGTGCGCTGGTTCGAGACAAGGACGAGCCTCTTTCCCAGTCGAGCGATCGTATGTCCAACCGGGGCGGTGTCAACTATTCGTAAATCCTACGAATCAGCAGATATCGGTACGGGGTCCACCTATGGACTTCTGCACACGGCCGACTAAACTCGTCCACGCCCCCTTGTCCGCACTATAGACTCAGGTGCCATGCCAGCAGTCAAACGACGTCGAACGGTAGTTGACGACGGCCCTCTCGCCCGTCGCATAGGACAGCGCATCGGAGTTGCCCGGCGTGGCGCCGGAATGACCCAGCAACAGCTCGCCCAGGGGCGCTACACCAAGGCCTACATCAGCGCCCTCGAGAAGGGCCACGCCAAGCCCTCGGTCGCCGCGCTCAACTTCATCGCTGATCGGCTCAATTTGCCGCCGGCCTACTTCCTGGGCGGGGCCGACACGCGCTGGTCGCGTCTCGAGGCAGACCTTCTGCTTGCCTCAGGTCGCTGGCGGGAGGCGGTCGATGCCTACGAGGCGCTGACGACAACCACCTCCGACCGGGTCGCACTGGCCGAGCTGTCGACCGGCTTGGCCGAGGCGCTGTGCCGGCTCGATCAGCCGCTGGAGGCGATCAAGCCGGCGACCGAGGCCCTCGAAACGTTCGATGCAACGAGTCGTGAGCACGACGCGGTGCTGGCCGGCTATTGGCTCGCCTACGCGCAGTACCTCGCCCAGAACACGGCCGAGGCACGCAGCATCCTGCGCATGCTGCTCGACCGGATGCGCGCCGGCCTGCAAGTCGAGCCGGACGTCGAGATGCGCCTGCTCACCGCCGCGTCGTACGTCGAAGCGTGGGAAGGCAACCATCAGGCGGCCGTCGCGTATCTCGAGGAGGCACGCGCGCTGAGCGGTGACCTCGACGACCGGCGTCGGGCGGCATTCCTGTCTGCCCTCGCGACTGCGTACTACGGCAACGGCGACGTCGAGGGCGCGGTGATGATGGGCAACCAGAGCCTGGCGCTCTTCCACGCCGCTGACGCCGAGCACGAAGCTGCGATGGTGGCCAACAACCTGGCCAATGCCTACCTGGCCATCGGCAATCTGACCCGCGCCACCGAGCTGGTCGCAGAGGCGCGCCGCGAGCACGAGCTGTTGCAGGACCAGCGCGAGCTGGCCAATGTGCTCGATACCGAAGCGCGCATCCGGCTTGCCGACGGCGACACCGCCGGCGCGATCGACTTTGCCGAGCGCGCCATCAGCGCCGCGCGCGAAATCGACAATCGCAAGGCGTTGACCGACGCCAGCGTGACGCTGGCCCGAGCCGCCGTCCAGGCTGGCCGGCCAGATGAGGCGATCACGCTGTACGAACGCGCCGTCGAGCTCCTGCGCGAGCACGGCCCGAGCGCGAGCGTGGCCGAGGTCCTGGCCGAGTACGCCGATCTCGTAGCCGGTCGAGGCGACCATGAGACCGCGTATCGGCTGACCCGCGAGGCGCTGCGCAGGCCCGTCTCGACCTAGACCGACCGGCAGCCCGCACCGGCGCCCGCACAGGATCTGCACGGGACCGTCGGCAGAATCGGTCTAGGCTTTGTCGATGACAGAGCCGCGCGTCGCAAGGGCGGTGATCCCGGCCGAGTACGGCGTCAAGAAGTCCAACAGGTTCGTCGCCTGGAGCCAGGTTGAGGAGCGGCTGACCCGCGAGCGCGTCTACTGGATCGTCGCCGTGCACGACGACGGCCGACCCCACGTCCGACC
>DASQLS010000316.1:0-2814 GCA_035629915.1 Candidatus Limnocylindrales bacterium
CGCGTACACGTCGTAGTGGGCCTGCAGGCCCTCCTGGTCGCGGTCGAACGTGTAGGCGTCCTTCATGATGAACTCGCGGGTGCGCAGGACACCGGCGCGCGGACGCGGCTCGTCGCGCTCCTTGACCTGAAAGTGGTAGAGGCTGAACGGGAGGTCGCGGTAGGAGCGCACGACCTGGGCGACGTGCGTCGTCACGCACTCCTCGTGGGTCATCGCGAGCACCATGTCGGCGCCCTTGCGGTCCTTGAGCTTGAACAGCTCGTCGATCTCGTAGCGGCCGGTCCGGTGCCAGGCGTCGGCCGGTTGCAGGACCGGCATGAGCATCTCCTGGCCGCCGACGGCGTCGATCTCCTCGCGGACGATCGCGACGACCTTCTGGTGCACGCGCCAGCCCGCGGGCAGCCACGACCACAGCCCCGTGCCGAGCTGACGGACGAGTCCGGCGCGCACCATGAGCTTGTGCGAGATCGCCTCGGCATCGGCCGGCGGCTCGCGCTCGGTCGGCAGCAGCAGTGCGGAGAGTCGGGTCACGGGTTCACCATCAGATAGCGCCAAGCCTACGCGGGTAGAGTCCGGGGCGAGTCCGACGAACAGAGGAGAAACGCCCTATGGCCTTTGAGGTTCCGCCCCTGCCGTACGCCCCTGATGCTCTTGAACCGCACATCGATGCCCAGACGATGTCGATTCATCACGACAAGCACCATCAGGCCTACGTCGACAAGCTCAACGCCGCGCTGGAGGGAACCGAGCACGCGGATTCGCCGATCGAGGACATCATCGCCAACTTGGACGCCATCCCCGACGACAAGCGCGGACCGGTCCGCAACAACGGCGGCGGCCACTACAACCACTCGCTCTTCTGGCCCTCGATGAGCGCCGACGGCGGGGGAGCCCCCGACGGCGACCTCGGCGCCGCGATCGATGCCGCCTTCGGCTCGTTCGACGAGTTCAAGGAGAAGTTCGAGGCCGCCGGCGTCGGCCAGTTCGGCTCCGGCTGGGCCTGGCTGGTCCTCGACGGCGGCGCGCTCGCCGTGACGAGCACGCCCAACCAGGACAATCCGCTCAGCGACGGCAAGACGCCGCTGCTCGGCAACGACGTCTGGGAGCACGCCTACTACCTGAAGTACCAGAACAAGCGCCCTGACTACCTCAAGGCGTGGTGGAACACCGTCGATTGGGCCGAGATTGCCAGGCGCTACAGCGCCGCCATCGGCTGATCGGCCACAGGTCGCGCTACTTTCGCGACAATGCCCGTGTTCATAGGGCGGGGCGGAACGAGTCCGTCCCGCTCGCGCGTTTAATTCACCCCCACCTGGCAGGGAGCTCCATGTCGACAAGCATCCGTTCGATCGTCCTCGCGCTCGTCCTCGGCGCACTGCTCGCACCGGCCGCGCAAGCGAACCAGAACCAGATGTCGATCATGATGGACGACGATCTGCTGGTGTACCGCAACGACAGCACCGCCGCGCGTGCACTGACGCAGATGAAGTCGATGGGCGTCGACACCGTGCGTGTGACCGTTCTCTGGGAGACGGTCGCGGAGTTCTCGAAGTTCACGAAGGCCGACCTCGCCAAGCTCAGGGGCGAGAAGAACACGCGTGCCCGCGAGGCGGCACGGCGCCAGAACAAGCGCTTCAAGGCCGTCAATCCGGCGACGTACCCGATCCGCAACTGGGACCGCTACGACAACCTCGTCAAGAAGGCGGGCGAGGTCGGCATCCGGGTCTACTTCAACGTCACCGGGCCCGGTCCGAGGTGGGCGCATGCCAAGCGGCCGAAGGGATCCACCGCAATTGCCAAGACCTTCAAGCCGAAATCGCGCGAGTTCAAGCTGTTCGTGACCGCTGTCGGCAGGCGCTTCGATGGCACCTACAAGGACGAGAACGGCTCGCGTTCGGTGCTGCCGCGCGTGTCCATGTGGTCGCTGTGGAACGAGCCCAACCAGGGCGGCTGGCTCTCGCCGCAGTGGGAGAACGGCCGGCCGGCCTCGCCCGCGCTGTTCCGCAAGCTCTACCAGCAGGGCTACGCGGGCCTCGTCGCGACCGGCCACCGTGCCGACAACGACATCATCCTCCTCGGTGAGACGGCGCCGCTGGGCACCGACGCGAAGACCGGGAAGTCGCCGATGCGGCCCAAGCAGTTCATTCGCGAGCTGTTCGCCGGCGATGTCGGGGGCGGGCTGCCCGCGACCGGCTACGCCCATCACCCGTACACGAAGAACATCTCGCCGCTGCAGCGCGATGCCCATCCGGACTCGCTGACGATGGCGAACATCTCCGAACTGGGCGAGCTGCTCGACCAGATGGCGGTGTCGACCGGCAAGGTCGCGCCGAACCTGCCGCTGTTCATGACCGAGTACGGCTTTGAGACCAACCCGCCGGACCCGTTCTCGGGCGTCCCGCTCGAGGTGCAGGCGAAGTTCAACACGCTCGGCGAGTACCTCGCGTACCTCAACCCGCGGATCGCCTCGCAGGCGCAGTTCCTGCTCCTCGACGTCCCGCCGGTGCGCAGCAAGCCCAGGTCCTCGAAGAGCTACTGGTTCACCTACCAGTCCGGGCTGTACGACCAGCGCGGCGTGCCCAAGCCGGCGGCGTATGCCTACCAGCTGCCGTTCGTCGTGACCCCGACCGCGACCGACGAGGCAACCGGTGCGCCGACGGCCCACCTATGGGGCCAGCTGCGCTTCATGCCGACCGGCCAGGCGACCACCGTGCTGATCCAGTGGAAGCCGAAGGACGGCTCCGCCGACTGGGTGACGATCGGCGATCCGGTGCCGACGGAGCCGACGCGCGGCTACTTCGAGGCCGACCGCGT
>DASQLS010000317.1:0-14843 GCA_035629915.1 Candidatus Limnocylindrales bacterium
TCGAACAGCTTGTTGGGCAGCGTCAGGCGGATGTTGGGCGTCACCGGGGGGATGCCCAGGTAGGCCACGTCAGCGCTCGCGATCCACTCGAGCAGCTCGTCGGGCGGCACGGGCGGCAGGACGTGCAGGCGATCCGGCAGGCGCGCTGCGGCTTCGCGAACGTAGCTCTCCAGGCGCCCGAAGCCCATGATGACGATGGCCGGATCGTGACGGGCCATCGCGTCAGACGAGGACGCCGCGACAAGCTCCTCGATCCCTCGACCGGGCTTCAGCTGTCCGTGATGGAGCACGATCGGTCGCTCGGTCGGGATTGCGAGAGCCTCGCGGATCCGATCGAAACGCGGCGGTTCGTCTTCGCCATGGCGCCACGCGGGCGGGCAATTCAAGACGACTGCGGGCCGGATGTGCGTCCGACGTTCCACGATGGACGCCAGGCCCGAGCTTGCGGCGAGCCGGGCAGAGGCTCCACGCGCCCAACGGGATTCGAAGCCCCTTGCCAATGATCGGATCGGCCTCGGCATCCGGGCCATACGCGCGCCGTCGGTCTGGATGTCTGCATAGTCGTACACGTACCGCGCGCCCAGGTGGCCCGCCGCGGCCTGAACCGCGGGCAGCGCGGTGATTGACTGGGTGTGGAATACGTCCGTGTCGGGTGCGGCCGCGGCTATCGCGTCGGCCCACGGGCCGATGCGGCGCAGGTGCGCGCCGATTTCGGCCATGCGTCGCAGCGGGTGGCGTGCGATGTCCGCTCCGCGAGGCAGGTCGGCCGGAAGAATTGTCGCCTCGGGATCCAGCCCGATGGCGGAACCTATCGCTCGTCGGGCACTCTGGGGAAGGGGCCGGAAGACCGACGTGATGCGCCCGTCGAGGGTCAGGAACGTGACCGGGATGGGACCCCATACGGCAGTGGTGCGTCCCGTGATCGCGCCAGCGTCGGCCAGTGCCAGCACACGCACGCGATGACCTTCCGCCGCGAGCGAGCGACCGATTCGCTGGCCGCGTGCGTCGAACTCGAAACTGTCGCCGGCCACGATCGTCACGTTCAGCACCCCGCGATCGCGCCCCGAACCGCCGGAATCAGACGCGTGGCGCCGCCAATCGGACGAGCGACATGATCATCGACACGACGCTGAGCACGACCGAAGTCAGGAATGCGGCAATGATCACGTCGAGGTCGATCGCTCCGGGCGGCCAGCCGGCGAGCGTGAAGTTGAGCTTCAAACTGTCGCTCAGCCCGGCCGCGAGCAGCACCATCGCCGTGTTGATGACGAGGCCGATCAGTCCGAAGGTGACGAAGGTGAGCGGCAGGCTGAGAAGCTTGACGATCGGTCGGATGTAGGCGTTGACGAGTCCGAAGATGACGGCCAGCAGGGCCAGCTGCCACCACTCCCCGTTGAAGGTCACGTTCGGAACGAGGCGGATCGCAGCCACCAGCGCGATGGCATTGACCAGGATGCGGATGCCGATTTCCAACAAGTGAAGGTTCCTCGCGCTGTAACCAGCGCCTGACGGTGCGGCCAGCGCCGGCCATGCTACATCCGGCGACGCGGACTAGGATGCTCGCCCAGCCCCGCGTTTGCCGATGTCGTGTTCAGTCGGAGGGTCGTCAAAGTGACAGAGGTTGCAGGTCGCCGCTTCGCGTCGTTGGCCGAGGACACGCGGCCCGAGCCGCGCACGGTCTTCGATTTCGCCCTGCAGCGGTTGCTCGACGACCTGTTCGCGGCTCAGCCGACGTGGGCGACCCAGGTCGGCTTCCACGCGCACGACGACCGCTGGCCGGACATGACCGAGGCCGGCCATGCAGCCCGGCTCGCAACGCTGCGCCACCATCGAGCGCGACTGCAGGCGCTGGCTGAATCCGAGCTCAGCGCCGCTGAGCTGATCGATCGCGGCATCGTGCTCGAGGCCATCGAGTCGTTCGAGTTCGACGAGGCGGAGCTGCGTCAGCAGACGTGGGATCCGCTGACCTACGTGCATCTCATCGGCAGCGGCCTGTTCGCGTTGCTTGCCCGCGACTTCGCGCCGTGGCAGCACCGGGGCATGGCCTTCGCCGGCCGAGTGGCCGGCCTGGCCGCGCTGCTCGACGCCGCAATCGACAATCTGCACGGACTGCCCGGCCGGCCGGTCTCGCGCGTGCACACCGAGACGGCCCTGGCCCAGCTGAACGGCATCACCGACCTGATCGACCAGGGCCTGGCCGAGAGCGACCGTCGCGCGGCTGAGGGCGACTCGGCGGACGTGGCAGAGGAGCTCAAGTCGGCCGCGGCGACTGCCAGAGAGGCCGTAGCCGAGTTCCAAAGGCGACTCGAGCAGGAAGTCCTGCCGCGCTCCGAGGGCGATGGTCGGTTGGGCCCTGCCCTTTTCGCAGCCAAGCTTCGCCACACGCTGTCGAGCGACCTTTCTTACGAGGAGCTGGAGCAGCGGGCAACGAAGGACTACGAGGTCGTCCGGGCCGAGATCCTGCGTCTGGCGCGCGAGGCATGGCCGCATTGGCTGCCTGGCGAGTCGATGCCCGACGATGGTGACGAGGTCATCCGCCGCGCGCTCGATGCGGTCGCGCGCGAGCATCGCCAGCCGCACGAGCTGCTCGACTGGAGCCGGGCCGAGGTCGCCCGCGTCGAGGAATTCTGCCGCGTCAACAATGTCATCGGCCTGCCCGACGAGCCGATGCAGATCACCTGGACGCCGGTGTTCATGCGCGCCTACGGTCGGGCTTTCCTCGAATCGCCCGGTCCGCTCGACAAGGGGCTGTCGAGCTACTTCTGGATCACGCCGCCCGACGAATCGGCGGGGCCCGAAGCGGTCGAGTCGTACCTCCGCGAGGACAACGACCGAATGCTCCGCCTGCTGGCAATCCACGAGGGCGTACCCGGCCACTATCTCCAGCTGGCGTACTCGAATCGGACGCCCAACCTGACGCGGTCGGTCTTCGGCAGCGGCATGTTCGCCGAGGGCTGGGCGGTCTACGTCACCCAGGTGATGATGGATCTCGGCTACGGCGACCATGAGCCGGCGCTGCTGCTCAACCACTGGAAGTTCTACCTGCGCGCGATCACCAACGCGCTGATGGACGTGCGCATCCACACCGCGGGCATGACCGAAGAGGAAGCGATGGACATGATGGTCCGCGGCGGCTTCCAGGAAGAGGACGAGGCGCGTGCCAAGTGGCTGCGAGCGCGGCTGACTTCGACCCAGCTCTCCACCTACTACCTCGGCGCGCTCGAGATGTGGGACATGGAGGTCGCCGCGCGTAAGCGGGCGGCCGTGGCGGCCGGCGCCGGCGAGGATGCCGTTCCGCCGCAGCGCATCGCCGGCGGTCTGGGTGAGACGCCCGGGTTCGATTACCGGGCACACCTCGAATCGGTCATCTCGCACGGCACGCCGCCGATCAAGTGGGTTCGTCGCGCCTACCTCGGCGACAACTAACCGCGGTCGACCGGTGGATATCGGGCTCATCCTGCCCTCGTATCGCGAGGGAGCCAGCGTCGAGGCAATCGACGCCGGTGCTGAGGCAGCCGCCCGGCTCGGCTGGCATTCCGTATTCACGACCGATCACCTGCTCGTCGAGCCCTCCAAGCGGAGCGAGGACTACTTCACGATCTTCGAGGCGCTGGTCACCGTTGCCCACGTCGCGGCCCGGCAGCCGAACCTGCGCGTTGGGATCAGCGTTGTCGTCGTGCCGATGCGCGACGCGGTCCAGCTCGCCAAGGAGCTGGCCTCCCTGGACGCGCTGTCCGGTGGGCGGCTGATCGCCGGTGTGGGTGTCGGCTGGAATCGAAAGGAGTTCGCTCATCTCGGGCTCGAGGACCGGTTCTCCCACCGTGGCGCATACCTCGACGAGTCAATCGAGCTGTGGCGCTACCTGTGGGGCGGAGGCACCGGGCCGTTCGAGGGCCGGTTCCATTCATTCGAGGATGCGCGCTTCCTGCCGCTGCCGCCACAGGGCCGCGAGCTGGCGGTGTGGGTCGGCGGCCGCGAGCCGGCGGCGCTCGAACGCGCCGGGCGGCTTGGCAATGGCTACCACTCGTCCTCATCGAGCCCGGCGCAAGTGGCCGTGCGGATGCCGATCGTCCGAGCCGCAGCGGAAGCGGCCGGCCGACCAGCGCCGACCATCTCGGCTCGTTTTCGGGTCGCCTTCGGCCGCCACGACGTGCCCTTCTTCATGGTCGCCGGCACGCCCGAGCAGATGGTCGGCGAGCTGCGCGAGTTCGAACAGATCGGCGTCGATCACGTTGCCGTCGACTTCGCCGAGACGGACCCAGCGAAGCTGGTCGCGCTCGTCGAGCGCTTCGACAGCGAGGTCCTCGCCGCTCTCCGATGAGCACCGGCGACTCGCCGCCACTGCCCCGTCGGCCGGCGACGGCACGTCCACGATCGGACGCCGTTGAGCACGGCGACGCCGATGCCGCCGCGCCGACGCATGAAGAGCTCGAGACGATGGAGCGGAAGCACATCGAGCTGACCACGCATGCCGGCGCCGAGGTGGTCGACGACGAGTCGCTGGGTGTCGCGATGGTCCGACTTCACGGGCGCGGGCCGGGGCTCAACTACGCGGCTCAGATCCGTTGGTCATCGGCTGACGCGGACGAGCGCATTCAGGCGCTCGATCGGGCGATGCGCGAGGCAGGGGAGTGGCCGGTCATCTCGGTCGCGGACGGATTGACGGAGCCGGCGGACCTGGTCGATCGTCTAGAGGCGCTGGGATGGGTGCGGCTGAGCGGCGAACGAATGATGACGACGCGCCACGCACCGGTCGTGCCCCATCTCGATCCAGGCTTGCGCGTCGAGGCGGTGACGCCGGCAAGCGCCCTGGACGCGGCCCGACTCGAAGTGGCCAACTTCGACCTGTCGCTGGAGAGCGTTGGTGAGCGGGCCGAGCGGCTGGCGCATGCAGTGCAGGACGGCACGATCCGTGCCTTTCTGCTCCGGCTCGTGCACGAGCCGGTTGCGAGCCTCCGCCTTACCAGTGGCCCGGGGGTCGCATCACTGAGCGCCGTCGGCGTCGCTGCGCGCCACCGCCGGCGCGGCTACGGCCAGATGATCACCGCGGTCGCAACGCGCGCCGGTCTCGCCACCGGCCACAAGCTGGTCTGGCTGTCAGTAATCGAGGAAAACGTCGGCGCCGTCGCGCTCTATCGCAGTCTTGGCTTCGAGCCCTCGTTCGCCTGGTCGCGCTGGGCCGCCCCGGCCGATTAGGAGCTCTCAGTCTCCTCGGCGGAGCGGTCGCGGGACTGCGTCGAGCGGAAGGTGGTTGTGAAGACCTGCTTCTCGGATGGACCCAGGTCGAGTCGCCAGCGCTGGGTCAGGCACGATCCCTGGTGCACCTTCTCGTAGCCTGATTCTGAATTGGACACGGTGTCGACCGAGAGCCACTCCTGCTCCGTCGGCGGATCGATCTCGGCGCGAACGTTCACACCTTCCTGCTCGTTGCCAAACGAAAGGGCAACGCCCGGGTCGACTGTGCCGGCCGTGTCGAATCGGGCTTCCCTGCCGGCCCATCGGTAATACGCCTTCTCGTTGCCGCCGCCACCCATCAGGTTCACGTTCCATTCGAGCTCAAGCGTGCCGGTCAGCGTACCCAGTCCGCGGTTCTGGACCTCGACGCTAACCGATAGAGAGCCCTCGAGGCGATCGCCGGCGACGCTGACCGTCTTGCGCACGAACAATCCTGGGGCGAGTCGCGACAGCACAGCCTTCGACTGCTCGGCCGACTCGATGTGCCACTCCCCGTTGACGAAGTCGCCCAGCTCCCTGCCGGCTGGGTCGAGGAGGCGGAGGACGCCGCTCCGCCGCTCGTGATCGTCGTACACGAGGTGGCGCACCAGCTCCTTGCCTGACGCGTCGGCCAGCTTCTTGAGCTTCTCGTGGTACGCCTCTGGCCGGCGGCGCAGCACTGACGCGAGCGCGACACGCGACGCTCGCAGGTCCCACTGGCCGATGCCCGCGCCCTCGGCGGGATCGATCAGCACGTTCTGGCCGACGCTGCCGATCAGCACCTCGTCGCGCCCGTCGAGATCGAAGTCGCCGACTCCGCCAGCGATCCGATCGGCCAGTGCCAGGTCGGAAGCGGCGATCAGCTCGGCGTGCGTCGCCATGCGCATGTGGACGATGTAGATGCCGCCGAAGAGGCCGTGCCAGTAGCAGTCGTTCGACTGTGCCCGGTACAGGTGGTCAACTGCCCGGTCGCGCAACGGGCCGGCGGACATGGCATTGACCGCGCCCGAGACGCGCAGCATCTGCTTGTGGAGGTCGTTGATCTCCCGGTAGCGCGCCTGGAAATTGCGCCAGAACCCGCCGCGCAGGAAGCGAGTCGAGGGTGACTTGGCCTCGTCCGCCGCGGCGACCAGACGGCGAAAGACCGGCGCCTCATCGGCGGGGAGTGCCCATTCGGTCATCTCGACGTACGAGGCGGTGGGGATGTAGACCCGACCGATCGGCGGGTGGTCGGCCATCCATTGCGTCGGCGTGACCGTCGTCAGCCAGTCGGCGTTCTCCTCGAGCGCCGTGAAGCACTTCTCGATCCACGCTTCGCGGCCCCAGCAAAGGGCGTGCGTGCCCGGCCAGGCGCCGAACTTCTCGCCGTCGTCGCCCATGATCCCGATCCGGTCACCGGCCTCGGTCGCGTTCGACTTCAGGTACGAGATCAGGTCGTCGACCGGCTTCCACGGGATGCGATACCGAAGGCCCTTCTCGGTGCCGAAGATGGTCAGCATCTTGCCCTGGTCATCGGTCGTATACGTGCCCCACATCGCGTCCTCGGGAACGGACGCGGCACGCAGGTGGTTGTCGTCCAGAACGGTGTACGCGTAGCCGGCGTTGGCCAGGTCGGCCGGCAGCGACGGTTCCCAGACGCGTTCCGCAAGCCACGCGCCGCGCGGCGCGACGCCGAAGCGGCGCTCGATGTCGGCGCGCATCCGCGTCAGCTGGCCATGCCGGTCACGCTCGGGGAGTGCCGCCAGGATCGGCTCGAACATCCCGCCGCCCAGAATCTCGACCTGATCGCGCTCGACCAGCGAGCGCAGTCGCTCCAGCGACGCTGGCTCGTTGGCCGCCATCCATTCGAGAAGCGGGCCCGTGTAGTGAAGGGCGAGGCGGATCGTGGGGTGCTTTTCCAGTGCACCGATCAACGGCTCGTATGCCTTCTCGAAGACTTCCTCGATCACCCACCCGAAGTTGCCCACCGGTTGGTGGTTGTGGACGACCAGGGCGAGCGAGATCCGCGCCGTCAACCTCGTGAGCGAGAACGACCCGCTGTAGCAGCCTGGCGCGCGCCGACGCCGTTGCGCGCTGCCGGCAAGTAGAGCTGTTCGACGTACTCCTCGAGCATCCGACTGGTCGAGAACTGCCAGATCGCGCTCGACATGGACTCCTTCATCGTCTGCAGCCAGCGCCGCGGCAGTCCGTCCTTGTCGCGCTCGTAGTACGCCGGGATGATCTCGTTCTCCAGCAAGCGGTACAGATCCTGGGCGTCGGCCCAATCCTGCGCGCCTTCGTCGGCCAGGGATTCGCGGCCGCCGATCGCCCAGCCGTTAGTGCCGTTGTAGCCCTCGTCCCACCAGCCGTCGAGGACCGAGAAGTTGATGACGCCATTCATGGCCGCTTTCATGCCGCTCGTCCCCGACGCTTCGAGTGGCCGGCGCGGGTTGTTGAGCCACACGTCGACGCCCTGCACGAGGTAGCGCCCGACCCGGATGTCGTAGTCCTCGAGCACGAAGACGCGCTTGGCGAACTTCGGTGAGCGACTGCGGGTGAAGATGTCCTGGATCACGCGCTGGCCGGGTCGATCGGCAGGGTGAGCCTTGCCGGCGAAGATGATCTGCATCGGCCGCTCGTCGTCGAGCAGGATGCGCGCCAGCCGCTCCTCGTCGGAGAAGATCAGCGACGCTCGCTTGTAGGTCGCGAAGCGGCGCGCGAAACCGATCGTCAGCACCTCCGGATCGAGCGCCTCGGCGAGACCCTCGAGCAGGCTCGGCGCCTCGCCGTGCCGGGCGAACTGCTGCTGCAGCTTGCGCCGAGCGAAATAGGCGAGCTCCAGCTTCTGGCGTCGATGCGCATCCCACAGCTGACCGTCGGGCACTGAGGCGACGCGCTCCCAGAACGGGTTCGTCTGCTGGTCGATGTCATCAACGTCGGCGCCGAGCTGGCCGTACAGCGAACGAGCCTCGCCGCCCAGCCAAGAAGGCGGATGGACGCCGTTGGTGATGCCCAGGATGGGCGACTCGACAATGCCCGACCAGGTGCTGTTGGCTGTCCGCGCGTGAAGCTGGCTTACGGCGTTGGCGCCGTTCGTCTCGCGCAACGAAAACGCGGTCATATCGAACTGGTTCGGGTCGTTGTCGGCGCCACGGCCGAGCTCGATGATGCGCTCGAGATCGAGGTTGCTGTCGGCGGCCAACGGCGCGGCAAGCCGGCGCACGAGGGCAGTGTCGAAACGCTCGTTGCCCGCCGAAACCGGCGTGTGGATGGTGAACACCGCGTTGCGCTTGACGCTCGCGAGTGCCTCGTCGAGCGGCGTCCCTTCCACGGTCAGCTCGCGCGTGCGCTCCACGAGCATGAACGCGGAGTGGCCTTCGTTGAGGTGCCACGCGCGCGGCTCGATGCCCAGCGCGCGGAGGGCGCGAACGCCACCAACGCCGAGGACCATCTCCTGGTGCAGCCGCATCTCGCGGCCGCGGACGTACAGGATGTGAGTGATCGGCCGATCGGCCTCATCGTTGTCGGGAATATCCGTGTCGAGCAGCAGCAACGGCACGCGACCGACCTGAGCTCGCCACACCGCGCAGTAGACGGTTCGGCCAGGCATCTCGACGCCGATCCGCAGCGGGCCACCGTCCTCGTCCGCCACCCGCAGCAGCGGCAGGCGTTGCGGGTCGTAGTCGGGGTAGGCGTGCTCCTGGTGGCCGTCGGCGTCGATGTTCTGGCGGAAGTAGCCGTGGCGATACAGGAGGCCGACGCCGATGAACGGGATGGCCATGTCCGAAGCTGCCTTGAGGTGGTCACCGGCGAGCACGCCCAGACCGCCGGAATAGATCCCGAGCGCCTCGTTCAGGCCGTACTCGGCGCAGAAATAGGCAACCGGCCCGTCAAGCTCCTCGCCGTGCTCGCGCTCGAACCAATGGCCCGCGCCGTTGTCCATGTAGTTGTCGAACGCGTCGAGCAGTGTGCGGTACTCGGCCATCAGGTCGACGTCGTCGAGGACCTCGGACCAGTCGCGCTGGACCTGCAGCAGCGGCACCGGGTTGCGATAGCGCAGCCACGAGGCGACGTCGATACGCCGAAACAGGACGCGCACCCGGGGGTGCCACATCCAGTAGTGGTTGAAGGCCAATCGCTCGAGCCCCTGGAGCTGAGCGGGGAGTCTGAGGGCTGCCGGCGGCAGCGTGGGTATGTCGATCCTTGGAGCCACGATGGCGGCGATCCTACAGGACGCGCTTGACGAACGTAAACCGGTTCAGCACTGCGCTCTCGGTGAGGCGGTCAGCTGCCGACGTAGGCCGCGAGGTGCTCGCCGGTCAGGGTGGACCTGGCGGCGACGAGCTCGGTTGGCGTGCCCTCGAAGACGATCCGGCCACCGTCATGGCCCGCGCCCGGGCCGAGGTCGATGATCCAGTCGGCGTGGGCCATGACCGCCTGGTGGTGCTCGATGACGATGACCGACTTGCCGGACTCGACGAGCCGGTCGAGAAGGCCGAGCAATTGCTCCACGTCGGCGAGGTGGAGGCCGGACGTTGGCTCGTCGAGGATGTACGTGCCGCCCTTCTCGCCCATGTGAGTTGCCAGCTTGAGGCGCTGTCGCTCACCACCTGAGAGCGTCGGCAGTGGCTGACCCAGCTTGATGTAGCCCAGCCCGACGTCGACGAGCCGCTCGAGGATCGCGTGGGCTGCCGGAGTTCTGGCGTCACCGGCACCAAAGAACTCCTCCGCCTCGCTCACGGACATGGCCAGTACCTCGCTGATGTCGCGGCCGCCGAGGCGGTATTCGAGAACCTCGGCCATGAATCGCTTCCCCTCGCAGACCTCGCATGGGGTGGAGACCGTGTCCATGAAGCCCAGCTCGGTGTAGATGACGCCGGCGCCCTTGCACGCGGGACACGCGCCCTCCGAGTTGGCGCTGAACAGAGCGGCCTTGACGCCGTTGGCCTTGGCGAACGCCATGCGGATCGGATCTAGCAGCCCGGTATACGTCGCCGGATTGCTCCTGCGCGATCCGCGGATTGCGCCCTGGTCGATCGCTACCACGCCGTCCCGGCCCGACACCGAGCCGTGGATCAAGGAGCTCTTGCCCGACCCGGCCACGCCGGTCACGACGACAAGCACCCCGACCGGGATGTCGACATCGACGCCCTGGAGGTTGTTGGCGCTTGCGCCGCGCACCTCGAGCACTCCCGTTCGCGTTCGAACGGATGTCTTCAGCTTGGCTCGATCGTCCAGGTGCCGGCCGGTCAAAGTGTCGCTGGCTCGCAGGGCGTCGAGCGTTCCCTCGAACACCACCTCGCCGCCGGCGCTGCCCGCGCCCGGCCCCAGATCGACGACGTGGTCGGCGATGGCGATCGCTTCCGGCTTGTGCTCGACGACGAGCACCGTGTTGCCCTTGTCGCGCAGGCGCAGCAGCAGCTCGTTCATGCGCTGGATGTCGTGTGGATGGAGCCCGATCGTCGGCTCGTCGAAGACGTAGGTGACGTCGGTCAGCGACGAGCCGAGGTGGCGGATCATCTTGGTCCGCTGCGCTTCGCCTCCGGACAGGGTTCCCGCAGGGCGATCGAGCGAGAGATAGCCGAGGCCGATCTCCACGAATGAATCGAGCGTGTGCTGCAGGTTGCCGAGCAACGGCCCGACCGACGGTTCATCGAGCCCGCGAACCCACGTCGCCAGGTCGCTGATCTGCATCGCACACGCGTCAGCGATGTTGATTCCGCGGATCTTCGACGATCGAGCGCCCGCGCTCAGTCGCGTCCCGCCGCATTCGGGGCACGCCGTGTAGGTCACCGCCCGGTCGACGAAGGCCCGGATGTGCGGCTGCATCGCCTCGCGGTCCTTGGAAAGCATCGACTTCTGGACCTTGGGGATCAGCCCCTCGTAGGACATGTTGATCTTCTCGACCTTGACCTTGATCGGCTCCTGGCGGAGGAAGATGTCGAGCTCCTTGGCGGAGTAGTCGCGGATCTTCTTGTCGGCGTCCAGGCCGGCGGCGACGAAGATGCGCACCGCCCAGCCGTCCGGGGTGTAGCCGGGGACCGAAATCGCGCCTTCCGCGAGCGACTTCGTCTCGTCATACAGCTGGGTCAGGTCGATGTCGGTCACGCTGCCCGTGCCCTCGCAGCGAGGGCACATTCCGCCGAGCATCGTGAAAGTCCTGCTCTCCGTCTTGGGCTTGTCGCTGCCACGCTCGACGGTGATCGCCCCGCTGCCGGTGACCGACGGGATGTTGAACGAGAAGGCCTGCGGCGAGCCGATGTGCGGCTGTCCGAGCCGGCTGAACAGGATGCGCAGCATCGCGTTCGCATCGGTGGCAGTGCCGACCGTCGAACGGATGTTGGCGCCCATTCGCTCCTGGTCGACGATGATCGCGGTCGTCAACCCGTCCAGAACATCGACTTCTGGCCGCGCCAGCGTCGGCATGAAGCCCTGCACGAAGGCGCTGTACGTCTCGTTTATCAGCCGTTGCGATTCGGCAGCGATGGTGCCGAACACGAGCGAGCTCTTGCCCGAGCCGGAGACACCGGTGAACACCGTCAGCCGGCGCTTGGGAATCTCGACGCTGACGTTCTTGAGATTGTTGACGTGCGCGCCCTGAACGCGGATCAGGTCGTGGTTGTCGGCAACGTGGAGCGCAGGCGTACGCGTATGGGTGCTCGTGGCAATGCTCCCGGTGGAGAGATTCTGGAACGTCTCGTTGGACCATTCGAGGATACGACAGGCAGCCGATCGACCCGCGAGGGCCACTTGCTAGCATCGCCGCGATGAAGATCGCCATGGTCGCGTCCGAGTGCGAGCCGTTCGCCAAGACCGGTGGGCTGGCCGACGTCGTCGACGCGCTGTCGCGTGCGCTCGGCCGCCTCGGTCACGAGGTCGACGTGTACCTGCCCTTCTATCGTGGCATTGCCCCGCCCGAACCGGCCGAGCGCACGGAGCTGCTCGTGCCGATGGGCAACGCGGGGGGAGTGCCGGTAACGGTCTGGAGCGCGGTCGGCCGTGGCTATCGGCTGCGCCTCGTCGATCATCCGCCGAGCTTCGATCGGCCGGACTACTACGTCGCCGACGGGCGTGACTATCCCGACAACGGCTTCCGCTTCTCGCTCCTCGGTCGCGCGGCGCTGGAGATGATGCGCGTCGAGCGCCGCCCGGTCGACATTGTCCACGGCCACGATTGGGAAGCCGCGCCGGCCATCCTGTCGCTGCGCACGCGCTATGCCGACGATCCGCTGCTGGGCAAAATTCCGACGATCCTGACCTGCCACAACCTGGCTTATCACGGCTGGGTGCCGCGTGAGCTCGCCGGCCAGCTCGACTTGCCGGCCCGCATCGGCGCGCCGGACGGCGTCGACCTGCTGCGCGAGGGCATCCTCGCAGCCGATCTGGTCAACACTGTCAGCCCGACCTTTGCTCGCGAGTCGGTCCAGCCGGGCATGGGCGCCGGGCTCGAGGATGTGCTCACCGCCGCCGGCGATCGCTACTTCGGGATCATCAACGGTCTCGACACGGAGCTCTGGAACCCGGCCACCGACGGCGACATCGCTGCGCGCTATTCGGCCACCGATCTGGCCGGCAAGCAGATCTGTCGTGCCGCGTTATGTGCCGAGCTCGGCCTCGATCCGGGCGGTCCGCTGTTCGCGATGGTCGGCCGGCTCGATCCGCAGAAGGGCTTCGACCTGCTCGCCGAGGCCGCGCCGGTTCTGCTCGCGGCGGGCGCGCGGATCTGCGTGCTGGGCACGGGCGACCAATCGCTGATCGGTGGACTTCAGGCGCAAGCCGCCGAGCAGCCGGCGCGGCTCGCGGTCGAGGCACGCTTCGATCGCGGCCTGGCACGGCGGATGTACGCCGGTGCCGACGCGTTCCTGATGCCGTCGCGTTTCGAGCCGTGTGGCCAGGGACAGATGATCGCGATGCGCTACGGCACGGTCCCCGTCGTTCGCGCCACCGGCGGGCTGGTCGACACGGTCGTTGATGCCACGACCGATCCCGCCGCGGGTACGGGATTCAGCTTCGGCCCGGCGGATCCGGCCGCGCTGATCGACGCGTGCACGAGAGCGGCCTGGGCGATGTCCGATCCGCAGCTCTGGCGCTGGATACAGCTGCGCGCGATGGAGGCCGACTTCTCATGGTCGGGACCGGCGCGCGACTACGTCGCGGCCTACCGCCGCGCGGCGGAGATCGCCACCTCCGGCTGACTACTCGGCGATGACGACCAGCGCGTCGATATCGACGCGCGGTCGAGTCGTGGGCTGGCCGAGCACCTCGATCTGGATCGTGTGACTGCCGACTGTCGACCAGGATTGGGCGAACACGACCTGGCGGTGCTTGGTCGTTCCGGCGCGCAGATCGATCGTCTGGACGACAGTGCCGTCGATCGAGACGCGCGCCTTGCCCCGGTTGGTGGCCTTGGTCGAGATCCACGCGACGCTTCGGCCGGTGAACTCGAGCGTCGCCCTTGCGCCCGCCTGGGTCGAGTACATCGGGATCTCGCTGTACGGCGTCGCCAGCGGAGCCTCGAGCCACGAACCAGTCAGAACCACGTCGGTAGGTTCGGATCCATCGGCGGGCTCATGGGGCACGACAGCCGTGCTCACGCCGGTGCGCCACTCGCGCCATGTGCCACCGACCTTGGCGCGCACCCTGAACCGATTGCGCTCGCCGGGCCAGGCGCTGGTGTCGAGCTTGGTCCCGTAGGACTTGCCGAGCAGCGCCCAGCCGCCGCCGTCGATGCTGCGCTGCACCTCATAGCGCTGCGCATTGGCAACCGATGTCCACTTGACGCGGACAGGGACCGAGCCGATACCCGCAACCGAGCCCGGGATCAACCGCAGCCACGGTCCGCCGCTGTCACCGGTCGTGGCGAACACGACGAGTCGGAACGACGTCGCGCTGGACTCGCTCGCGGCGTGGCCGCTCAGGTCGATGTCGTATGTTCCCGGTGCGGCCTGGACCGGGACGTCAATGGTCAGCCGCGTCCGGTGTGCGGGGAGTGCCACGAAGTCGTCCTCGAACGTCGCGTCGGCGCCCGGCGGCAGATCGCCCTCGTCGAGCGACAGGCCAACCGTTGTCGCGAAGCCGCCCAGCCATGCCACCCAGACGTCGAGCTCGGCGGTGCTGCCAGGCGCGGCGCGCAGCAGGCTGCGGCTGGCGCCGATCGCGAAGTCGGCGGCGAGGTCGAAATGATTCACGCGCAGGCCGGGCTCGCGCGCACCGCCCGGTAGCGTCTCGTCCGGATCGCTGTTCACCTGCCAATCCGCGATGCCGCGTGCCACGAGCGCCGCGTGAACCTGCTGTGGCGTGGGCCGCGGCCGGCCGAGTCGCGCTTCGGCGAGGTAGTAGAGCGCCGCCCCGCCGGCCACGTGCGGCGTGGCCATCGACGTGCCGCTCATCAGCCCGAGCAGGTCGATCGGCAGCGTCGACACGACGCACACGCCCGGCGCGATCAGGTCAACGTCCGGGCCGTAGTTGCTGAAGGAGGCGAACGCATCGTCGTCGTCAGTGCGCGTGCAATCCTCGGGCGCGGAGCCGCTGCCGGCCGCCTGCCCGTTCCAGTCGGCCATCGCGGAGACGGTGATGACCTCGTCGTAGGCACCGGGCACATAGTTGGCCGAATCGGACGCCCTGTTGCCGGCGGCGCCGATCATCGTCAC
>DASQLS010000318.1:0-2431 GCA_035629915.1 Candidatus Limnocylindrales bacterium
AGAGTTAGAGCGCAAGCGAGTCGAGGCGCAGCTGGACGCCGAGCAGGGCACCGAGTTGCCCCTCGAGATGCCCGAGGAAGCGGCTTTCGCGATGGACGACCGACCAGCTCGCATCGCCATCAACGGCCGGCCGAACGTGCGCAAGAGCTCGCTGCTCCACGCGCTCCTCGGGCGGGAGCGAGCCATCGTCTCGGACATCCCAGGGACCACGCGAGACGCCATCGACACCTCGGTCGAATGGGCCGGACGCACTGTCCGGTTGATCGACACGGCCGGGATCCGGCGACGCGGCAAGGTCGCGTCTGGGCCTGCGGCCGAGCGCTACGCGACGCTGCGCGCGATGAAGGCGGTCAGTCGAGCGGACGTGGCCGTGCTCGTCCTCGACGCCCAGGACGGCATGACCACCCAGGACGAGCACGTCGCCGGCTACGCGCTCGAGGAGGGCGCCGGACTCGTCATAGCGATCAACAAGTGGGATGTCGTCGAGAAGGACGAGGACACGTTCGACGAGTACGTGTCCGAGATCCGCCAGAAGGCGCCGTTCATCGATCTCGCGCCGATCGTGACGATCAGCGCCAAGTCCGGGTTGCGCGTCGGGCGCGTCCTCGAGGCCGCAGTCGAGATCGCCTCCGAGCGCCGCCGCCGCATTCCCACCTCGGCTCTCAACTCATGGCTGCGCGAGGCAACTTTCCGCCGGCCGGCGCCCACCGTTCGCGGCCGCCAGTCGCGCTTCTTCTACGCCACTCAGGCAACCATCGAGCCACCGACATTCATCCTGTTCGCCAATGGCGCGGCCGCGATCCATTTCAGCTACCGGCGCTACCTCGAAAACCGCCTGCGCGAAGCGTTCGGTTTTGCGGGCACGCCCATCCGCTTGATCATTCGCGAGCGATCGCGCGACGACCGAGAGCCGCGGCCGGTGCGCCGTAAGAGTGGATCGGGCACAAAGGGCGGCAAGGGGAGCAAGGGGAGCAAAGCTGTCGCGTCCGGCAAGAGCGGCAAGACGACGAAACCAGTCAGCAAAACCAAGGCCGCCAAGCCGCGTGGCGGCACATCGACACGGCCGTCGTAAGCCGCGCTAACGTTCAGCTCTGATGGAGTTGCACGCTCGCCGCGCGGTCATCGGTGCCGGTACGTGGGGCACGACTCTCGCCCTGCACCTGGCCAAGCAAGGTCCGGTCGTCCTGCTCGCGCGCGACGAACAGCAGGCGCAGCAACTCCTCGCCGATCGTGAGAACAGCCGCTACCTGCCCGGGATCAGGCTGCCGGTCGAGCTCGAGCTGACGGCCGATCCATCGGCCATTGGCGGCGCCACCGATCTCGTGGTTTTCGCCGTTCCGTCGGCCGCGATGCGCTCAACCGCCGAGCGAGTCAAGGACCACCTGCCAAACGCGGCGGTCGCGTTGTCGGTGGCAAAGGGGATCGAGCAGGGCAGTCGCCTGCGCATGACCGAGATCCTGGCCGACGTCATTCCCGCCGTCGAGAGCCGGATCGCGGCCATGTCGGGGCCCAACCTGGCGCTCGAGATCGCCCAGGGTTTGCCCGCCAGCTCGGTGATCGCGGCACACGACGAGGAGGTCAGCCGCCGGGCGAGCGAGATGATCGGCACCCGCTCGTTCCGCCTTTACCGCAACCGGGACGTGATCGGCGTGGAGCTGTGTGGCGCGCTGAAGAACATCATCGCCATCGCGGCCGGCGCGGCCGAGCAGCTCGGCTTCGGCGACAACGGCAAGGCCGGCATCATCACCCGTGGCCTGGCTGAGATGACACGGCTGGGTATGGCCGCCGGCGCCAACCCGTTGACCTTCGCCGGGCTCGCCGGGCTGGGCGACGTCATCGCCACCTGCTATTCGACCCTGTCGCGCAACCACACGCTCGGCGTCGAGCTTGCCAAGGGCCGCAAATGGGCCGATATCGAGGGCACGCTGCCCGGCGTTGCGGAGGGCGCCTATACCGTCACCGCGGCGCTCGAGATGGCCGCCGACCTGGGTGTCGAGATGCCCATCGCACAGGAGGTCCATAACGCGCTGTTCGAGGGCAAGAGCGTCCAGAGGTGCCTGATCGACCTGTTGTCGCGAGAGCAGAAGGACGAGCTTGCCGGCCTCGAAGGATGGGCACGCCTGTCGATTGATACGCCGTTGCAATCTCCCCTAACGGCGCCTGACCCCACTTAACTACACCAGACCGCACCAGGCCCGGTACTCACCGCCGGGGCATATGTCGGGTGGTCATCTGTCCCCCAAGCGATGCCCGGCCTAACCTGCGGCCATAACGTGTGGTTGGGGAAGGCAATCGGAATAAGCCAGGTGGGAACCGCCTAAACGAAACGGCGCCGTGGCCTCCAGCCGTGGGGGCTCAACCGTTTCAAATCACTATCGCAGCACGTTGGTTCCAGCCTCGCTCCGTCAGGTCGTGTAGCGATGGCCTGAGG
>DASQLS010000319.1:0-2470 GCA_035629915.1 Candidatus Limnocylindrales bacterium
GCAATGCCGGCGGCGTGATCGTCAGCTACTTCGAGTGGGTCCAGAACCGCCAGGCGCATTTCTGGACGCTCGATCAGATCAACGCCCAGCTGCGGCAGATCATCGTCGGCGCCGCCGACGCGGTCTGGGAGCGTGCCGAGGAGCTTGGAGTCGACGCCCGCCTCGCTGCGCACTCGATCGCCGTCGAGCGCGTCGCCGAAGCGACCAAGCTGCGCGGCCTCTACCCGTAAGGGCCGGTTATCCGGTAGGCCCATACTCGTAGCGATCACACGGGTCGTTCACGAGATTCTCACATCTGAATAGCAACCTGCGATCAGAGGCGCCGTGGATGCGGTGCCCAAGCAGGGAGCAATCTCAGATGCGCATCTACATCGGAATCTTCTTGACCCTTCTGCTCGGCCTGGTGGCTGGCGCGATCGGGTACAGCATCGGCATCAGCGCAAACGTGGCCGCCGTGGGCGTCCCGGTTGCGGCGCCGGTCTACGGATGGGGCTTCGGGTTCCCGTTCTTCGGCCTCTTCTTCGGCTTCATCTTCCTGTTCCTGATCTTCGGTCTGATCGGCCGGCTGGTGTGGGGTGGTCGAGGCGGCTGGGGCGGCCGGGGTCACGGTCCCGGCTACGGTTACGGCTACGGCCGGCAGGGCTGGGGCGAACCGAAGAGCGTGCCGCCCGTCGCCGACGAGATGCTTCAGCGCTGGCACAAGCAGGCACACGGCGAGCCGAACGACGGTCCGACCGACACACAACCGCGTTAGCGCCCAGCGCCCGGACACTACGATGACCGGCGTGCCCAAGGTTCTAGTCGTCGATGACGCGCCCGACATCGTGCGCCTCACGCGCGACTACCTGGAGCACGCCGGGTTCGTCGTCATCAGCGCCGCCAACGGCGACGACGCGCTGCGCCTGGCAAGGATGGAGCGGCCCGACCTGATCGTGCTCGACCTTGGCCTGCCCGGTCGAGACGGTCTCGACGTGACACGCGAGCTTCGTCGCGACTCGACCGTGCCGATCGTGATGCTCACCGCGCGCACCGAGGAGTCGGACAAGCTGGTCGGCCTCGAGCTCGGTGCCGACGACTACGTGACCAAGCCGTTCAGCGCCAAGGAGCTCGTCGCCCGGGTGCGCGCCGTGTTGCGCCGCAGTCTGGTCGCAGGCGCTCCGGTGGAGCAGATCAATGCCGGATCGGTCGAGATCGACATAAGCCGGATGCGAGTGACCGTTGAAGGACGCGTCGTAGATCTGACCCCGACCGAATTCGAGCTGCTCTCGACCATGGCCCGTCAGCCCGGTCGCGTTTTCACTCGCGCACAGCTGCTCGACAGCGTGCACGGCGAGGCATTCGAGGCATACGAGCGGGCGATCGACGCCCACATCAAGAACATCCGACGCAAGATCGAGCATGACCCGCGCTCGCCGCGACTGGTCGAGACGGTCTTCGGAGTCGGCTACCGCTTCGCCGAACAGGAATGAGCACTTCGCCTGGGGCGGGTCGCCCAAAGCGGCGCCCGCCGTGGTGGCCGGACAACGAGGAATGGCCGCCCAGCGATTGGGGAGGCCGCTGGGGAGGCGGTGGCGGCCACGGGCCATGGGGATCGCGGCGACGGCCGTTCGGCTGCTTCCTGATCGTGTTTCTGCTTTTCGCCGCCGCGACCCTGACCGCAGCCGTGTGGGCGGTCGCCGCACTGGTCGGCGTCGTCAGCGCTCCGCCGGTCGTGGTGATCGGTGGCCTGATCGTGACCGTCCTCGTCGCGCTCGGTGCAATGGCCACGTTCCGCATGATTCGTGGCTCCAGCGCGGCAATCGACAGCCTCGCGGCCGCGGCCGAACGCATCGAGCGCGGCGATTACTCGACGCGCGTCACTGAGAGCGGCCCGCCGCCGGTCCGATCTCTCGCCCGCGCCTTCAACCAGATGAGCGCCCGCCTGGCCGCCCTCGAGTCGGGCAGGCGCACCTTCCTCGCCGATGTGGCCCACGAGCTGCGCACGCCGCTGTCGATCATCGAGGGCCAGATCGAGGCCATCGAGGACGGCATCTACCCCGCCGACGCCGCGCACCTGGCGCCGATCCACGACCAGATCCGGGCGCTCGAGAAGCTGATCGACGACATGCGCACGGTCGCCCTGGCCGAGGCGGGCGGGTTGACGCTCAACCTGCAGCCGACCGACCTGTGGGTGCTGATCGACGAGTCGCTCGGCGGGTTCAAGGCCCAGGCCGACGGTGCCGGGGTCTCGCTGCACGCGGATAGAGGCGGGAATTTGCCGTTGGCCATGGCCGACGAGCACCGCGTCCGCCAGATCCTCTCCAACCTGATCAGCAACGCGCTGCGCCACACGCCACAGGACGGCACTGTGACGGTTTCGGCCCGATTCGCCGCGTCGGGCTGGATTGAGATCGAGGTGGCCGACACGGGCTCCGGCATCGCGCCCGAGCTGCTGCCGAGAATCTTCGATCGCTTCGTCAAGGAACCCGAT
>DASQLS010000320.1:0-2230 GCA_035629915.1 Candidatus Limnocylindrales bacterium
AGCCGCTGATCATCGGGATCGAGATCCGGAAGCGTGGCACAGGTGACGAGGGCGATCCGCAATGTCATCTGTCAGGCCGGAGCTGCCTCGCGCTCCTCGCTGTGCTCCCACACTGTCGTCAGTGGATCGCGCCGACCCAGTGCGAGCCAACCGATCAGACCGCCGATCACGGCGGTCGCCCCGCTCAGGGCGAGGGCGGCGCGAATGCCGGTCGAGTAGGCCTCGACATAAGGCGCGATGTTCGACGGGTCGATGGCCGCGGCGACCTCATTGAACGATGGCAAGCCAATCGCCGACAGGACGCCCTGGAAGGCGGTCACGGCCTGCTGTGCCTCTGCCACGGGAAGGCCGGAGACCGATGCCGTGTACGTAGCGATGGCAACCTGGCCGACGGTCGCTGTGACGATCACGACTCCAATTCTCGCGCCGACCGCCGCGGATGCCTCGTTCAGCGCAGCAGCCGTCGCGGGCAATCCACGTGACACGCTGGCGAAGATGATCGCCGTCCGGACGGTGGTCGCCAGCACGAAACCGGCACCGATCGCGAGGCACGGAATGATGAACAGCAGGTATCCGGCCGAAGGCGTGGCGATCAGCGCCAGCAACAGGTCGCCGGCTCCAACGGCGATCGTTCCAACGCCGATCAACCTGCGCGGCGACCAGCGCGAAAGCAGGAAGCCTGCCGCGGGCCCGGCCAGGATCAGCGCCGCGAACAGGGGAGCAAGTGCGGCGGTCGCGAGCAGCGGGCCGTAGCTCAGGATTAACTGGAAGTAGCGCGGCAGCAGCATCATCGGCGCTGTGTTGGCGATGCCGAGGATCACGCCGACGATCACCGCAATGGCGACTGGCCGCTGGTCGATATGCACCTCGCCCGCGCCCGCGCGTCTGGTTCGCCGGTCGTGCAGGATGGCAAGCCCAAGGATGGCCAAACCTGCGAGAACCAGTCCCCAGCGCAGTGGATTTCCAAATGGCGTGCCGATCCAGGTAACGCCGACGGTCACGGTGATGATGCCGAACGCCCATACCGCAGTCCGAACGACGTAGACCCGCTCGGGGAGAGACGGTCGGACAAGCTCCGGGATCCTGCCTCGGACGATGACCAACGCAATCGCGCAGGCGACGATCGCGCCGAGGAAGGCCGGCGTCCAGCCGGTCAGGTCCAGTTTCAGCAGCACCGGCGCCAACGCTCCGGCGGCTCCGAAGCCTGCGTAGGCAAGGCCGATCGCGGTCGCCCGGGTGATGCCGTTGTAGCTCGTCGCGACGAGCGCCAAGGACGCCGGAATGATGAACGCGGCCGCGGCATGGCCGATGAAACGGCTCGCTAGAAGCACCGGCCCTGACGGCACGAGCATGCTGATTAGCGCGGCTATTAACTCGACCGCCAACCCGCCGGCGATGATCGGCTTGGCCCTGACCGAATCGCCCAGCGCACCACCGAGGAGAACGAGCGCGGAGCCGCCGAGCATTGCCAGAAGCGACAGTGCCTCGAGCTGCGGGCTCTCGGCGATCGCGGCCTGGACGCTCGGCAGCGATGGACCCCAAACCTTGGGATCGAGGGCTGATGCGAAGAGGGCTGCTGAGCCGACGATGAGCCCGTTGAGGGCCGTGCGGTCGGCGTAAAGGTCGGAGATGAACGGCGGAATCGATGGACGCTTCAAGTCAAGCCCGGACAACCAGCATGTAGTTCCCTCTCGCGGGTGCTGCGCTGTTCAGGCGTGAACCCGAAATCGTGACCGGAACGCAGATGCCGCTGCTCGACAGAGTAGCGGGCGGCGGTCCCGGCTCAGCCTCCGAGAGCTACCGCTTCCAGGTCGACGGACGGTTCCACGTCGGGTTGCTTGAGCATCCTGAACGAGACGAGGAAGCCGAGCACGCCGGCCAGCAGCGGCACGAGCAACGCAACCTGGAGCGCGAGGGGGCGCGCCTCGGTGTTGATGCGGAGGATCTCGGCTTCGATCGCCGGCGGCTGCTGGGTGATCATCTCGTCCAGGGTCGTATTGCTCAAGAGCTGAGCGTTCTGCTCAAGTCCGGCAGCAACCTCGGTCTTCTGATCGGGCGACAGGACGACGCTCTGATTGGCCAGCGTCGTAAACGTCAGGGCTAGCGAGGCAAGCATCAGCCCACCGGCGAAGGCGAGGCCGAACGACAGGCCAAATGACCCCGCGGCCGAGTTGACGCCCGCGGCTTCGCTGATGCGCTCGCCTGAGATCGGAGCCAGGGTGTAGTTGTT
>DASQLS010000321.1:0-4294 GCA_035629915.1 Candidatus Limnocylindrales bacterium
CTCGCCGGTACGAAGCGCGGCGCGCACATGGCCCTGTCGCTCGAGCGACTCGAGGCACTGACCGAGAAGCCGCCACAGCGCATCGGCCTATCGGCGACGCAGCGTCCGCTCAGCGTCGTGGCCGGGTTCCTCGGCGGCCGTCAGCTGAGCCCGGACGGCGAGCGGGCTGGCGAGCAGCGGCCCGTTCGCATCGTCGACGCCGGGGTGCGAAAGGCGCTCGACCTCGAGGTCATCGTGCCTGTCGAGGACATGGCCGCGATCGGCGAGGTTCTGCCGCTCGAGCAGCAGCCCGGTGGCTCGGCCGCCGGCGCCGACCAGCGCAGCTCGATCTGGCCCCAGATCCATCCGCGCATCCTGGAGCTGATCCGGGCGCATCGCTCGACGATCGTCTTCGTCAACAGCCGACGACTGGCCGAGCGGTTGGCGCTGCGGCTCAATGAGCTGGCCGGCGAGGACATCGTCCGGGCCCATCACGGCTCGCTGGCACGCGAGGAGCGGCTGCTGATCGAGGAGGCGCTCAAGGACGGCCGGCTGCCCGCCCTGGTCGCGACGAGCAGCCTCGAGCTGGGCATCGACATGGGCGCGGTCGATCTCGTCATCCAGGTCGAATCGCCGGGGTCCGTCGCTCGCGGACTGCAGCGGGTCGGTCGGGCGGGGCACCAGGTGGGAGAGCCGTCACAGGGCGTGATCTTCCCCAAGTACCGGGGCGACCTGCTCGAGTCGGCGGTCGTTACGCGGGAGATGATCGCGGGCCGCATCGAGCCGACGGTCATCCCGCGCAACCCGCTCGACGTGCTTGCCCAGCAGATCGTGGCCACCGCCGCCGACAGGCGCTGGAAGGTCGACGAGTTGTATGACCTGGTCCGTCGGGCGGAGAACTTTGCCGATCTGGGGCGCGACTCGTTCGAGGCTACGCTGGGCATGCTCGCCGGGCATTACCCGGGCGACGAGTTCGCCGAGCTGCGGCCGCGGATCGTCTGGGATCGGACCGCGGGGACTGTCGAGAGCCGGCGCGATGCGCGCACCGTCGCCGTGATCAGTGGCGGCACCATTCCAGACCGCGGCCTGTTCGGCGTATTCCTGACCGAGGACGGTGACCTCGACGGCCGGCGTGCCACAACCAAGGCGCGGTCAGCCCGTGGCGGCGGTCGACGTGTGGGCGAGCTCGACGAGGAGATGGTCTACGAGGCGCGCGAAGGGGAGGTGATCCTGCTCGGTGCCAGTGCGTGGCGGATCGACCAGATCACCCACGATCGGGTGCTCGTGTCACCGGCGCCCGGCGAGCAGGGCAAGGTGCCGTTCTGGAAGGGCGACGGGCCGGGCCGGCCGATCGAGCTCGGCCGCGCGCTGGGCGAGTTCACGCGCGAGATCGCCGAGACGGTCGCCGATGGGAGTCGCGGCCGGAAGCGAGCGGAGAAGCAGCTGCGCGAGGAGCACATGCTCGACGAGCTCGCGGCGCGCAACCTGATCGAGTATCTGAATGAGGAGCAGTCGGTCACGGGCGTGCTGCCGACCGACAAGACGATCGTCCTGCAACGCTTCCGCGACGAGCTGGGCGACTGGCGCATCTGCCTGCTGACGCCGTTCGGTGCGCGAGTCCACGCGCCGTGGGCGCTGGCGATCGAGGCGCGACTGCGTGAGCGGCTCGGCCTCGACGTGCAGCCGATCTGGTCCGACGACGGGATCGTCGTCCGCCTGCCGATGACCGACGAGCTGGGCGGTGAGGGCCTGGCGGCGGGCGACGACGCGGCGGGCGGAGCCGGAGGCGGAGCGGTGGCCGCGGCCGAAGAGGCGGTTCGGATCGGCTCCGAGGAGGTCGAGGAGCTGATCATCGGCTCGCTTGGTGGATCGGCGCTCTTCTCGAGCCACTTCAGGGAGAACGCGGCTCGGGCGTTGCTGCTCCCGCGCCGCCGCGCAGGCCAGCGAACGCCGCTGTGGCAGATGCGCCAGCGCTCGGCGCAGCTGCTCGGCGTAGCGAGTCGCTATGGCTCATTCCCGATCATCCTCGAGACGTATCGCGAGGTGCTCCAGGACGTCTTCGACCTGCCCGCGCTGAAGGGCATCCTGTCCGCCATCGAGCGTCGCGAGATCCGGCTGGTGAGCGTCGAAACCAGGCGCGCTTCGCCGTTTGCGAGCTCGCTGATGTTCGACTACATCGCGTCGTACATGTACGAGGGCGACGCGCCGCTGGTCGATCGCCGCGCGCAGGCCCTCGCGCTCGATCGCGATCTTCTGCGCGAGCTGCTCGGTGCCGAGGAGCTGCGCGAGCTGCTCGATGCAGGCGCCCTTGCCGAGCTGGAGCTCGAGCTGGCGTTCCTCGCGCCCGACCGACTCGCGGGCTCCGCCGATGCGGTGCACGACCTCCTGCGTCGATTGGGCGACCTGACTGACGGCGAGGTCGCCGATCGAGTGCGCGGCCCGGACGAGCGCGCCCGTGCCGCGGCCGCCGGGGAGTGGCTCGAAGCGCTGGCCGCCGACCGGCGTGCCGTACGCGTCCGGATTCGCGGCGAGCAACGCTGGATCGCGATCGAGGACGTCGCCCGCTACCGCGACGCCCTCGGGGTCGCGCCGCCGGTCGGCGTGCCACACGCATTTCTCGGACAGACGCAGGATCCGTTGGCCGGACTGCTGACCAGGTGGGCGCGGCATCACGGCCCCTTCCTGGCCGCCGAGCCGGCGACGCGCTGGGGCCTGCCGGTCGGGGAAGTCGAGGCGGAGCTCGAACGGATGCTCGCCGCCGGCGCGCTGCTGCGCGGCGAGTTCCGGCCCGGCGGCGTCGAGCGCGAGTGGTGCCATCCCGAGGTGCTCCGCCTTCTTCGGCGCCGATCGCTGGCCCGCCTGAGGCGTGAGGTCGAGCCGGTCGAACCCCAGGCACTGACGCGCTTCCTGCCGCGCTGGCAGGGCATCGGGGAGCGGCGCAGCGGCGTCGATCGACTGGCCGAGGTGATCGCCCAGCTCGAAGGCACGCCGCTTCCGGCGAGCGTCCTCGAGCGTGACGTGCTGCCGGCCAGGGTCGCCGGCTACTCGCCCCGCCTTCTCGACGAGCTCGGCGCGGCGGGCGAGGTGGTCTGGATCGGCCTCGGCTCGCTCGGTCGCGATGACGGCCGAGTGGCGCTCTACCGGCCCGACCGGCTGTCACTGCTGCTGCCGGTAGCCGACGCCAGCCAGGAGAGGCCCGATTCGTGGCTGCACGATGCGATCCGGAGCCAGCTCCGCGAACGCGGCGCATCGTTCTACCGCGACGTCCTGGCCGCGGCGCTGCGCAAGGCCGCCGAGCGCGGCGAGCGACCTGTCCGAGAGCGCGATCTGCTCGACGCGCTGTGGGACCTCGTGTGGGCTACTGAGGTGACCAACGACACGTTCGCTCCGTTGCGCGCGCTGCGCTGGCCACGCACCGGCTCAGCGCGTCGCGCGGGACCGGCGGGCTCAACCCGGCCACGCTTCACCAGCGCAGCGCGCATGGGCCCGCCAGAGGCTGCCGGCCGCTGGTCGCTCGTCAGCGACACGATCGCTACGGCAACCGCGCTGAGAGGTGGAACGGAACCGACACAGACGGAGCGCCGCCATGCCCACGCGCTGCGGCTGCTCGACGCGTATGGCGTGGTCACTCGCGACACGGTTGCAGGGGAGGGCCTGACCGGCGGCTTTTCGGCGGTCTATCCGGTTCTGCGCGAGATGGAGGAGCGCGGCCGCGTACGGCGCGGCTATTTCGTGGAGGGCCTTGGCGGCGCGCAGTTCTGCATACCGGCGGCGCTCGATCGTCTGCGCGCCGAGCGTGCCGATGCCGGCGGCGATCGCGGCACGACCGAGGTCTGGCTGCTTGCCGCATCCGACCCGGCCAACCCTTATGGCGCAGCGCTCGCCTGGCCGCGCTGGTCGGACGATGACCGCCGGCCCTTGGCGCGCGGGGCAGGGGCGTACGTCGTGATCGTCGACGGCGAGCCGGTCGTCTACCTCGAGCGCGGCGGCAAGACGCTCCAGACGCTGCCCGCGTTCGCCGATCGTGAGACAGCCGCCGTCGCACTCAACGCTCTTCGCCAGCTGCTTGCCGACGGCCGCTTCCGCTCACTCCAGATCGAGCGCGTCGACGGCTTGCCGGTGGCCGACTCCCCGCACTCCGAGGCACTCGCGGCGGCCGGCTTCCAACGCTCGTACCGCGGCTGGCTGTTGCGTGCCTGAGGGTGACACCCTCGCCCGAATCGCTACGGCACTGTCGCCGGTCCTGACCGGCAAGCGGATCACCTCCGCAAGAGGCCGACCTGGTGGTGCGCAGCTCGAGCGGGTCGTCGGCCAG
>DASQLS010000322.1:0-5735 GCA_035629915.1 Candidatus Limnocylindrales bacterium
ACGGCAGCGGAACGTGAATGAAGCCAGCCTGGATGCGCCACTCGCCGAGAGACATGCCAGCTTGCTCGAGGCGCCAAAGCAGGCTCCGCTTTGGCCGGTTGAGCCACCACATCCCATCACCGAAGAAGCCGGTGATCAGCACCGTCCGGGCAAGCGACGGTCCGGCTTCGCTGAGCACGATGTCCTCGCCGGTCGCGCCGGTCGACAGGAAGGAAGCCTCGGGAAAGTCATCGCGCTCCAGGTAGGCCAGGCGACGAAGCAGCTGGACGTCCATGCCCAGGTTGCGCGCCACTGCCTCGCCGCTGTCGCTCGTCCGACTGCTGCCGCGCACAGGCTTGCCCTCGACGACCGTCAGCGCGCGGCGACAACCGAGCTCGCTGGCCAGAGTCGCCATCGATGCGCTGTCATAGCCCGACGAGATAGTGGCCACGGGCTCGAAGCCGGGCGCGTTGGCGAGTGACGTCCTGAGCGCTTCCGACAGGCGGCTGCGCACGTCGGCGAACGACGAGAACGGACCCTCGCGCGGCTTCTCGACGTCGGTCAGCGAGCCATCGGCCTCGATTCGGACGCCGTCGAAGCCGACAGCCTCGATCGGCAGGCTGGTCGTCGGGATGGAGAAGCGCATCGTGCCCTCACCCGCCTTGCCGAATCGGGCTGGATAGTCGACGTCGGGATCAAGCTCAAGGTCGGCCGCAACGAGAAGCCCAACCAGCGAATTCGAGGCGACCACCTCGCCCGGCCGACGGCACAGGTAAACGGTCTCGAGCAGATGGCTGGGCGGCACCACGTGCAGCGCGCCGCGGTCGAGGAGGACGCCCGAGCCGAACGTCGTCGTCGAGGCCCGGATCCCCGCCACACCACTTTCGCCGACCCACGTGCCCTCGAAGATTCCTTCGCCCTGTGAGGCGACGAGCTCGCCGCAGGTGACCGCGGCCAGCGGCCCGTCGGGCAGGTTGGTTCGGGCCCGCAAGAGCCACGCCATCGGCGGCAGATCGGCGGTCCGATTTACCGCGAGTTGCCATCCGGGAGCCGTTGCCGGCTCGGTCACCGTGGCCGTCCCATGCCAGGGCCGCTGATTGACAGTGGCGCGAGGCGGGCGATGCCCAAGCCGATCACCAGCGCAATGCCAACCAGCACGACCGACGATGCCGCGATCGCCGGCGAGCTGGACCAGTGGACCTGCGAAAAGATGAACACCGCGAGCGTCGGCACCTGGCCGGCGGTCAGCAGGAAGCTCGTGATGACCACCTCGTCGAGCGAGGTAATGAAGGCGAACAGCCACGCGGCGATGAGCGAGGGCAGGATCTGGGGCGCAACTATGCGCCGCGCGATGGTCGGACCGTTTGCGCCGAGAGTTCGCGCGGCGCCGATGTGATCGGCATCAAATTCGAGCAGCGCTGCGCCAACGACGAGGAGCACGAATGGCGCCGTCAGTACGACGTGCGTTGCGACGAGCGAGACGGGGTTTCCGAGCAGGCGCAATCCGGCCCAGACGAGGAACGCTCCAATGGCGACGCTGATCGCCGGGACCACGATCGGGGAGCCGAGCAGCGCGGCGAGCGATGCGCGGCCGACGAATCGGCGCCGGACGAGCGGCCAGGCCGCCAGGCTGCCGAGCAGCGTGGCCAGCGTGGCGGCTACAGCGGCGAGCGCAAGGCTGAACATCGTCGGCCCCGTCCACTGGGCATCTGTAAAGAACTCCTCGTACCAGCGCAGCGACAGACCGCGCGGCGGGAAAGTCATGAACTCCGAGCTCGTCAGCGACAGCGGCACGGCGATGGCGAGCGGCAGCAGCAGGTAGACGACCATCGCCGCCGCGAACACGCCGTGCAGTCGGGCGGCCATCGGCTACAGCAGCCCGACCGCGCGGAAGCGGCGCACGGCGAGGCGCAGCAGGATCAGCGTGATCAGGGTCGTGGCGAGGAGCGTGATGGAGAGAACGCCGGCGAACGGGAAGTCGTTGAGCGCCATCTGGCGCTGAACGAGGACGCCGAGCATCAGCGCTCTGGGACCGCCGAGGATCGACGGCGTGATGACGAAGCCGAGCGTGGTGATGAAGACGAGCACGAACGCGGCCAGCGCGCTGGGAAGCGTGAGCGGGCCGACGATGCGCAGCCACTGCCGGGCAGGACTGGCGCCGAGAGTTGCCGCGGCCAGCGGCAGCTGCGGATCGAGACGCCTGAATGCCGCGTAGAGCGGCAGCGCCGCGAACGGCAGCATGAGGTGGACCATGCCGATCAGGATGCCCGCCTCGTTCTCGAAGAAGGCGCCGCCGAGCGGCGGCAGTCCGAGCATGTTGGCGATGCCATCGAGCACGCCATTCGGGCGCAGGATGGTGACCCACGAATAGGCACGGACCACGACGCTGGTGAGCATCGGCACAAAGAGCAGCACGAGCAGCAGCGCCTGAACGCGATCCGAGCGGCGCGAGATGAATGCCGCCAGCGGGTATGCCAGCGCTACCGTCACCAGGGCGACCATCAGCGCGATCTGAAACGTCCGCCCGAGTACGCGGACGTAGAGCGGCGTATCGATCAGCCGCGTTACGTTGTCCACGACATCGCCGCGCAGCAACGCCACCTCGCCCATACGCAGCAGCGGGTAGAGGAACGCCAGGACGAACACGATCAGCAGCGGCACGGCCAACCATGCCGGATGACGCACGAACTGCCCGCGGGCGCGGCCGACGTCCTTGGTCGGTGGCGCAGCGACGGCGGTCACGGGTCGACTATTCGCTGACCCATGTCGAATAGCGCTCGCTCGCATCGCTGGCGTTCTCGGCCAGCCACGCGTCCTGTTCGGGCGTGAACGCCCACGTGCCGGACAGGTTCTCGGGATTGACCAGTACCTGGCTCTGCAGCTCGGCCGGCAACAGATCGTATGACGCGCCGTTGACTCCCGAGTAGCCGATCAGCTCGGTGAAGTGGGCCTGGCGCTCGGGGTCGAGCGTGGACGCCAGGAACTCGAGCGCCATATCCGAGTGCGGCGCACCCTCCGGGATGGCCCAGAAGATCATCGAGCGCAGCGCGCCGTCGAACGACAGCTTGATGTCGTCATCCTCACGCTGTGCCTGAAGCATCCGGGCGTCGCTGCACAGGCACATCACGGCTCGGTCCTCGAGCATGACCGTCATCATCTCGGTTCCGCCGGTCCAGAAGACGGCCTCGTCCTTGATCGTGTCGAGCTTGGCAAACGCGCGCTCCCAATCGAGTGGAATGAGGTCGGCGGGCTCGACGCCGTCGGCGACCAACGCCAGCGCCGGTCGCGTCCAGTCCTCAAAGCCACCGCCGGTCATGCCCCGCGCTCCCGGGTACGCCTCGAGGTCGAAGTAGTCCTCGACCGTTGGCGTGGCACCCTCGGGCAGCTGGCTGGCGTGGTAGCCAACGACCACGCCGTCGTGGTGGAAGCCGAGGCCGAATGGCTGTGTCGCGCCCTCCGCAAGGCCCATCACGTCAGAGCCGAGCGCCTCGTGATCGATCGTGGCCAGCAGGCCCTGATCGTGAAGGTCCTTGTAGAGCGGCCCGCCGAAGCCACCGATGACGTCCCACTGGACCTGTCCGGCCTCAGCGTGGGCGGCGAGCTTGGTCGTCTGATCGTCGCAGTTGGGGTCGTAGACGACGTCGATGCCGGTGTCTTCCTCGAACGGCGCGATGAAGGCAGTCTCGATCGACTCGCCGTACAGACCGCCGCACGAGTTGATGACCAGCCCGCCCGCGACCGCAGGTGAGCCGGTTGGTGCGTCGGTCGCGCCGGATGTTCCGGTCGGCTGAGCTGGTGCCTGCCCAGTCGAGCACCCGACGACGACAATCAGCAAACCGATCAAAACAGCGAGCAGCGCTCGATCAGGCCCTCTCGACATAATCCCCTCCTCTATGAGAACGAGGTCAGTTGACCTCTGCGTGAGCTTTCGAATGAACATCGACCACGAACGTGGCGCGGTGGTCGGGCCAGCCGATCACCACCTCGGAGCCAACTGCCGGCGGAGCGGCGGTTGTGACGGGCATCTTGGCCAATAGCCGGCGTCCTTGGCCATCAGTCAGCTGGATGCGGAACGCGTCGCCGGCGAATGCCGTCGCGGCGACCCGCGCCGTCCAGCCTTCTGTGCCGTTGGGGGCAGGCGACACCAGCATGTCCTCCGGTCGCACGACAACCGTCACCGGCGTCCCGACGCGCAGGCCGCCGGCCAGCGTGCCAGTCGAGCCGAGGCCGGGCAGGAAGCGCGCGTAGGCGACCCCGGAAGCAGCGTCGACCGACGAGATCGTGCCGGGCAGCAGGTTCGCCTCACCCAGGAAAGTGGCCACGAACTGACTCACCGGCCGGTCGTACAGCTGGCGCGGCGGTCCCGACTGGACGATGCGGCCGTGATCGATGACGGCGATCTGGTCGGCCATCGCGAGCGCCTCGGATTGGTCGTGTGTGACGTAGACGATGGTCAAGCCGAGCTCCTCATGGAGCCGCTTGATCTCGAGCTGCATCTGCTGGCGCAGGTTGCGATCGAGCGCGCCGAGCGGCTCGTCCATGAGCACGACCTGCGGCCGATAGATCAGCACTCGAGCCAGCGCGACCCGCTGTTGCTGGCCGCCCGAAAGCTGGCGCGGGCGACGTTCCTCCATCCCCTCGAGGTCGACCAGGCGCAGCACATCGGTCACTCGTTGCGTGATCTCCGGCCGAGGCACGCCGCGCATCTCGAGCGGGAAGGCCAGATTCTGGGCGACCGTCAGGTGCGGAAACAGGGCGTAGTTCTGGAACACGATGCCGACGTTGCGGCGATCGGCGGGGACGTCCTCGCACGCCACGCCACCGATGCGGATCGATCCTGACGTTGGGGCGAGCAGTCCAGCGATCAGATGCAGCGCGGTGGTCTTGCCGGAGCCGGACGGACCGAGCAGGGCCAGGAAGCGACCGGCGTCAACGTCGAGCGACAGGGAATCGACTGCGCGGACTGGGCCAAAATCGCGCGTCAGCTCGGCGAGCTGGACTGACGCACCGGTCACCGATTGGACGGTGCGCGGCGCGACGTCAAGCATGCTGGCCCGAGCCCCCTCCGGGCTCGCCAGCCACCCGGACTCGAGGGCCGGCGGCGCAGCGCATTGCGCGGATAATCGCACAGGGCGGACCCACCGCCAACGAGAGATCGTCAATCGAGAGGGGAACGTGCACCGTATCGATCACGTGTGCATCGGCGCACGCAACCTGTACGAGGGCGCAGCACGCCTGCGCGATGAGACCGGCCTCGATTCGTACGACGGGGGCTGGAATCCGAGCTCAGGCATCGCGCAGCGCATCGTGCCTCTTGGACGCCACTGCTACATCGAGATCAACAGCGTCATCGACCACGACACGGCCACGCGCCACTTCTACGGCGCGTGGTACGAAGCCGTCTTCGCCGATGCGGTGCGTGAGGACCGATTCCTGGGCTGGGTGATCGCGGTCGACAACATGGACGAGCTGCACGCGATCGCCGACCGTATCGGCGAGCCGATCGCGGCGGAGGGCAAGTGGGAGAACGGCCTCGAACTCGCCTGGAAGCGGCGGCTGCCCGACGGCCGGTCCCACCGCAACGAGAACGTGCCCGACGATCGACACCATCGCTGGCCGCTGGGGCTGCCGATGTTCATGCACTGGCCCGACGAGGCGAACGACCATCCCGACACGATCGGCGACGTCGGGCCGGTCAGGCATCGCGTCAGGCCCGACGGCATCAGCTGGGTCGAGGTCGGAGACGAGGCGACGAC
>DASQLS010000323.1:0-9475 GCA_035629915.1 Candidatus Limnocylindrales bacterium
GCAGGTTTAACCCGAGCACGTGCTCGAGGCTGCCATTGCCGGCGCCGTCGCCGGCTACGCCATCGCCATTCCTGTCGGCGCGATCGCCGTACTGATCATTCACATCGGCCTGACTCGCGGCTTGCGGAGCGGGCTCGCCGCCGCGGCCGGTGCCGCCACGGCCGACGGCATCTACGCCACCATCGCGGTGATCGCCGGGCTCGGCCTCACGGCCGTGATCGGACCGTTGATCGGTCCTCTGCGACTGGTCGGCGGTGGCGTCCTGGTTGCCATCGGAGTGCGCGGCCTGTGGTCGCTACGCTCGGCGCACGACCCGATCGCGGCCTCAGGCCATGAGCGCCTGCACGTGCCCCATCATCGGACCTACGCCGAGCTGCTCGGCCTGACGCTGCTGAACCCGGCCACGGTGATCTATTTCGGTGCGCTGATGATCGGCCTCCCGTTTCTGGGCGGTGCGGCCGAGCGATTCATGTTCGCCGCGGCAGCTTTCCTGGCGTCCCTCACTTGGCAGGCGTTGCTGGCCGCGTTCGGCTCTGCGCTCGGCCGCGGGGCAGGCCATCGGCTGCACCGCCCGACGATGATCGTCGGCAACGTCGTCATCATCGGACTCGGCGGCCTGATCCTGATCGAGGGTCTGTCGGGAACCCAGCCGGCATGAGCGCCGTCCAAAGTGCGATGCGCGCCGTCCCGCTCTTGGCGGTCCTCCTCCTCGCCGCCTGCGGCGGCGCGTCTCCTTCCCTTTCGCCACCGGCCGAGCCGGTGCGCGTGCTCGCCGATGGTCTTTCGATCGCTTTCGACGAGCCATTCAGCGTATCTGCCGCAACCGACGAGACCGAATACACCCGCCTGTGGCAGAGCGTCGATCGCGGCCCTGACGCGCCGGCGGTCGACCTCACCTCCGAGATGGTGATCTACCTCGGCATGGCCGGCAGCTCGAGCTGCCCGGAGGAGTTCGGCCGGCTGGTCGTCGACATCGACTCGGCCTTCGTCTACGGGGAGTGGCAGGGCCGGCCGCCCAACGTCCCGTGCACCGACGACCTCCAGCCGCAGGGTGTCCTGCTGGCCGTCAGTCGGGCCGAGCTGCCGCAGTCGGAGTTCGTGCTCCAGTTGCGCGAAGAACTTATCTGCGCTGACTGCCCGGAGCACCCGGACCGGGCAGTCGTCGCGCCCTAGTCTCGCTGGTCGCCCTTGGGCGGCTCAGGCCAGCGGCACGGTGAAGGTGAAGGTCGAGCCCTTCCCATCCTCGCTTTCGACCCAGATTCGCCCGCCGTGTCCTTCGACGATGTGACGCGCGATTGACAGGCCCAGGCCCGTTCCTCCGCGCCCCGGGCTGCGCGACTTGTCGACCTTGTAGAAGCGCTCGAAGACGCGGTCAATGTCGGCCCGCGGGATACCGACTCCTCGATCGCGGACTTCGACGGCAATCTGGTCGCCCGACTGACGAGCGGACACCTCGACTGTCGATCCTTCGGGCGAGAACTTAACAGCGTTGTGCAGGAGGTTGACGAGCACCTGCTCGAGCCGTTCTGCATCACCCCTGACCCACGGCAGGTCGGATTCGGGCAAGCCAGCCGCGAGCGTGATGCTCTGGCGCTCGGCAAAGGTTCGAAGCCGGTCGAGCGCCGACAGAACGACGGCACGCATATCGACGTTGTCGAAGTGCAGCTCTGCCGCCCCACCCTCGATGCGCGACAGGTCGAGCAGCTCGTTGACCATCTGAGCCAGGTGTCCCGTTTCGACGTCGATCTTGTGCACGCGCTCGCGGATCCGCGGCGGCACGTCCGCTCGCTCGAGGTCCTGGAGAAGCGTCTCGGTCAGCAGCCTGATCGTTGTCAGTGGTGTGCGCAGCTCGTGCGACAGGTTGTCGATGAACTCCGAACGGATCCGTTGCAACTTGCGCAGCTCGGTCACGTCGTCGAGCGTCACCCACAGGCCACCCTCATCGGCGCGACGGAAACGAATGACCAGGCGACGCTCCTCGCCGTTGGTCATCACCATCTCGACCGTGGACGCGCCCGACTTCAGCGCGGCCCTGGCCGAATCCTGCACACGGTGGTCGAGCACGATCTCCATCAGCGACCTTCTCGCGGCCGGTCGCTCGTCGAGGTGAAGCACTCGATCCGCCGTGCGGTTGGTGCGCAGCACATTGAGCTGAGCATCAAGGCGAACGATGCCGAAATCGAGGAGGTCAATCAGCTTGCCAGCATCCGCTGCCCACCCGTCAGGGTCGCTCGCCGCGACGGGGTCGACCGGTTGGGCGGTCACGGAGGAAGGACGCCGAGCGGTGAGGAACAGACCGACGAGCATCGCGCCGAGAATCGCGCTCGCCACCAGCGCGAGAATGGTGACGACCTCGGGCTGCACATCCTCAGTCTATGAGCGCGTGACCGGCCCGCGAGGACCGACTGCTAGTGCTCGTCGATCAATGACGACCAGCTGGCGCTGCGCCTGCTCGACCCCAGTTCGAGCCAGCGCAGCGCGTAGGCAACTTCCGTGGCGTCACGCGACAGAAGCTTTGGTGGCTCGAGCGGCCGTCCGATCGCGATGACGTGAAATTGTTCGCGCGAATAGCTCATGGCCAGCAGCTCGCGCGAGCAGATTGGATGAAGGTGGGCGCGCACGAGGTCCACGACGCGAGCGAAGTACGGCGTCAACCAGCGCGGGGGCAGCGCGCCCGACCGGCTCAGCCATACGTCGAGCAACGCCCCATGCATTGCGAGGCGATCGGCGTGGCTCACCGCTGATGCCTCTGCTCCCGTGGCGGGGACGACCGTCTGCGCGCCCATGCTGTGCAGCCTCAGGGCCGCGTGTAAACGCCACGTTTTCGGAGTGTTACCTATTGGCCGAGTGCGCCTTGTTGGAAGCGCCGCTACTCAGCCGGCCAACGAAACACGTAGCCGACGCCGCGCACGGTCTGGATGAAGCGTGGATTGGCCACATCCTCCTCGATCCGCTTGCGCAGCCAATGCACGTGGACGTCGACCGTGCGCGTTTCGCCGGCGTAGTCGTAGCCCCACACCCGTTCGAGCAGCTGCTCGCGACTGAAGACCTGGCCGGCGTTGCGAATCAGGAAGGCGAGCAGCTCGAACGCCTTCGGCTTGACCGCCAGCGGCTTGCCGTCGCGCAGGATCTGGTGGCCGGCCAGGTCGACGTGGACGGGCCCGAGATCGACGCCTCGTCCCACACCCTCGCTGGTCGCCGGGATGTCGGTCCGACGCAACAGTGCCCTGATGCGTGCCTGGAGCTCGCGCAGGCTGAACGGCTTGGTGACGTAATCGTCGGCGCCGAGCTCGAGGCCGAGGACCTTGTCGAGCTCGGAGTCGCGAGCGGTGAGCATCAGGATCGGCACCGACGATTCGGCGCGGATGATCCGGCAGACTTCGATACCCGACATGCCGGGCAGCATCAGGTCGAGCAGCACGAGGTCTGGTCGGTCGGCCCTGAACCGCTCGAGCGCCTGTGGCCCGTCCGCGGCGGTGGTGACGCGCAGGCCGTCCTCGACCAGAGATTCGGCCAGCGTCTCGCGGACGGTTGGTTCGTCCTCAACGATGAGTACGGCCCGCGCGACCTGGCTCATCCCTCTCCCGCTATCGCCTTGCGCTTGATCTCCTCGACGGCCGCCTTGCGGTATTCGCGGCCCTGGATCCAGTACTCGACGAAATCGGTGCACTCACCGGCTTCGTTGAAGTGGCAGATGTAGATGTTGCTGTACTCGTCGCGCGTGCTGCCATCCGGGTTGAAGTAGCGGCTCCAGCCTTCGGCAACGTGGACGTCGCCGTCGATGGCGAGCACCTTGTACTCCGCATCGTAGGTGCCCTTCTCGTCCGGATCGTCTAGCCAGTCCTTGACGATCGCGTCACGGCCACGCGCGATCTCGGTGTCATTGGGCTGGTATGCGTACGTCGCGTCCTCGCTGAACAGCGCGCCGATCTGGTCGGGGTCGTAGCTCTTCCACGCCTCGACGTATCGATCGAGCCAGTCCTGAAATCCCTGTCGGTCCACGGTCAGTCTCCTGTTCGAGGGTCTCGTTGACGAACTCGATAGTAACCGGTCGTCGGCGTTTGTCTAGTTACTAGATCCGACTACTCAGCGAGCGGAACGGCATCCTCCACGACGAACAGCGTGCGGCAGAACATGACCGATCGCGGATCGGGCTCATGAGCACCCTCACCACCGGTCCCAAACGGAATCTCGCCGCAGCTTTGGGCGCCCGGATCGTCGAAATGGCCGGTCAGGCGAAACCGCCCGATGAGCCGCTCGGCATGCTGTTGGCCCTCATCGACTAGCGAGGTCACGGCCGATCCATATGCCGCGAACCCGCCAATGCGGCACGTTCGCTCGTTGTCGAATATTGGTCCGCCGATAGTTGTGTCGATTTCGCCGTATGTGCAGTACAAGTCTCCTTCGGCCGTGACCGACTCGTCGCCAAAACACGAGAGGAGGAGCGCGTCGCCGCGCGGTTCGACCGTGTCCGCATCTATCACCGGCTCGCTGGTCGGACAATCTGGATTGTCGGGAATCAGCGCTGCAGTTCCGTCACCGTCCGCCGCTGCGACCCATCCCAGGTCCTTCGTGTCCTGGTTGTAGGGACCAGGATGGATCTGCCAGAACTCGCGTTCACCAGCAACGAGCGGACCGTCGACCAGGTACAGCTGCTCGCCCGGGTGCACGCGACCGAGCGGTGCACTCGTCCCGCGCTCGAGCGGATCGAAATACACGGTTTGCGGCTCGACCACGGTGGCCATGCCGCCGACGTGGAGGGTCGGTGGATCGGAGGGTGACGGGCTCGGCGCCCGCGTAGGCGCGGCGGTGGCACTCGGCGCTGGAATCCCGCTCGCAGTGGCAGTCGGCGCGGGCGACGGGTTGGGTATTGGCCCTGTCGCGCAGGACAACAGCAAGAGGCTGAAAAGGGCGAACGCCGCGCCCCTGCTCATCAGAGTCCGGTGAGTGCTTCGCGCGCGGCGTCGATGCGTTCGAGCGTTCGCTCGTAGCCGAGCGCGACCATCGTGTCGAAGAGCGGCGGCGTCGCGGTCTTGCCGGTGATCGCGACACGGATGGCCATGAACAGATCGCCTGCCTTCCAGCCACGCTCCTCGGCGAGCGCACGGAGGGGTGGCTCGAGCTCGTCGGCCTCGAAGCTCACCTGGCCGACCTCGGCAATGATCCCGCGCGCCGCAGTCAGGGCCTCGGCCGTTGTCGGCGCGTCCCAGCGTTTGGGGACCAGCAGATCCGGCTCGACGCTCAGCTGGTCGACGAACAGGAAGTCGAGCAGTGGCCCAACGGCCGCAAGCGTCGACATGCGCTCACGGACCATGGGCATCAATGACCGCAGATCCTCGGCGGAAGGCGTCCTGGACGAGCCACTCGGCCCGGCAGCGACCTCGACCGCAGTCACGAGGAAGGGCAGGCATCGTTCGACCAGCTCGTCGTCGGTCAGCTTGCGGATCCACTGGCCATTGAGCCACTCGAGCCGCTCGCGATCGAAGACAGCACCGCCCGACTGGACCCGCTCGAGCGAGAAACGCTCCGCGAGCTCGTCCAGGGTGAAGATCTCCTCCTCCGTGCCGCTCGACCAACCGAGCAGCGACAGGAAATTGACGAATGCCTCGGGGATGTAGCCCTGGGCGCGATAGTCGGCGACGGCGGTCTGCGACTTGCGCTTGCTCATCTTGGTCCGGTCCGGATTGAGGATGAGCGGCAGGTGGGCGAACTGCGGCACGTCGGCGCCCAGCGCCTGGAACAACAGGATGTGCTTGGGCGTGTTCGACAGGTGATCCTCGCCGCGGATAACGTGGCTGATCTCCATGTCGGTGTCGTCGACGCAGACCGTGAAGTGGTAGAGCGGCGTGCCGTCCGAGCGGACGATGATCAGGTCGCCGCCGAGCGCAGTCTTGTCGATCTCCACGTGGCCGCGGACGATGTCGTCGAAGGCGACTACGCCCTCCCCCACCCGAAAGCGAACGACCGGCCTGCGACCCTCCGCCTCGCGGGCGGCACGCTGTTCGGGAGACAGTTGGGCGCAGCGCCCGACGTAATGAGGGGGCTGATGAGCAGCCTCCTGGGCCGCCTTGTCTGCCGCCAGCTCTTCCTGCGAGCAGTAGCAGTGATAGGCCTTGTCCTCGGCCAGCAGCTTTTCGGCGGCCGCTGAGTAGCGGTCGAGTCTCTGCATCTGCCGATAGGGCCCAAACGGACCGCGCGCGGGCAGGCCGGCGACCTCGGGACCCTCATCCCATTCGAGGCCCAGCCAATGCAGGCCATCGAGGATGTCCTGCTCGTAGGCCAGCGTCGAGCGCGCCACGTCGGTGTCCTCGAGGCGAAGGATGAACGTGCCGCCCATCCGTTTCGCAAAGAGGTAGTTGAACAGCGCCGTCCGGGCAGTGCCGATATGAAGCGGACCGGTGGGGCTGGGCGCGATCCGGACGCGGACGCTCATCGCTGGCCCACGCGCCACGGCCCGCCGCGCGCGGCGGCGATCCCGGCAGAGACGAAGTAGCCAACGAGCATCGCGCCGCCGACCAGCGCTACCAGCTCGATCGACAGCGGCAGCGGTGCCTCCACAAAGGCAATGACGGTGACAGACGCCGCGGCCGCCACCAGCATGCCCAGCGTTCCCAGGGCACCGAAGTAGGCGAGCTTGGGCAACAGCACGAATGCCAGCAGGGCTAGACCGATCAAACCGGCCTGAGCGAGCTCGACCTGGGGCGGGCAGCCCAGCGGACCACTGTCACACCCGGCGCCGACTGTCCCGCCAAAGGCGATCAACACTGCGATGGGCAACCAGGCCACCAGCGCGTACAGCAGGCGCTCCTTGAGGTTCGGCCAATGCTGAGCCCGGAGACGCTTCAGGAATTGTTCGCGGGCGCGCCCGACACTGACCGGGTCGCGCGCGACACCGGCACTGGCGTAGGCGTACGCAGGCTGGGGCGCTGGCGGTTTGGCGCTCTGGCGTGGCGGTGTGGCTTGCTGTTCGCGTGCGGCGCGCGCGGCCTGCTGGCGTGCTTCTGCCTCGGCCGCCGCCCGCGCGCGCGCTGCGGTGAGCACCTGGGTGCCCTGGTACTGGAACGAGCCGCGGCTGGGCAGGTCCTGGTCGCCTCGTCGGAAGTAGGCGCGCGCCGCCATCGACCACGCGGCACCGCTCGAACGGTTGTAGACGTCGAAGTCGTGCGGCGTGTCCGCTTGAGCCGGACCCGGCGTCGGTTCGTCCCCCGCGGCCGTGCCGCTGCCTCCGGAGGCTGCTGACGATCGACGGCGCCGATTCTGGGCGCGCTTCTTCTCGCGTGCAGCGGTCCCTTCCTCCCACCACGGCACTTCGCTTGCCGACCAGGTGTAGGCGCGCGAGCTGCGCGGCCGTGCCGAGGCAGGCTGGCTCGGATCCGCCTCGGGGCGTGGCTGGTCGGCACCGGCCTCGCCAGCGTCGGGCGGCGGTGCGGTTTTTGAACGCGTCGATCCGGCCGCTCGCCGCGTGCTCCTCGCTGTGCGCGACTTGGCAGGCGCCGGCTGGGTGGCCCGCATTGGCCCGGCGTGCTTGGCGTCCCAGTCGCGCCGCAGGAGCGGATCGGACAGCACCCGGTACGCCTCCTGGACCGATAGGAAGCGCTTCGTGTCGCCGCCGCTGCCGTCCGGGTGGTAGCGCTTGGCGAGCTTGCGATGGGCGGCCTTGATCTCCGCTTCAGTGGCGCCGCGCGCCACGCCCAGGGCGCGGTACGGATCGGGGACTGGCTGCACTGCTAGTCGTTGACCTCAGCCAAGTCAGGCAAGCTCGGACAGTGGTGCAAGGCGAAAGACAGGCACGGTCGCCGCGATCTCGACGCCGCGCGGGTCGCGCGACGGTGGCCTGTGCAGCTCGGTCAGGCGCTCGAGCGAGTCGGCGTCGAGCGCGCCGAGCTGCGCCAGTGCCTCGACGCTCGCCGCCCGATTGGCGCGTCCGAAGCCGTCGCCGTCCTCGATCTTGATCGCCACTCCTGCGGGCGGCGACTCGGCGCCGCGGGCGTGGCGCGCGCCGGGCAGCAGGCCGATGCCGCGCAGTCCCTCAGCGCCGCCCTTGCACACGAGCGCGCCCGAGCGGGTGCGCATCAGCAGCGTGTCGCTCGACTCGCGCGTGCCGCCGACCATCTCCGGCGCGGCCATCATCGCGTCGCGGATGCGCGTCAGTGTCGGCACGAGTGGCGCGCGCGCGACATCCGCTGTCCCGGCCGGGTCGGCCAGGAGCTGGAACGCACGCGCGATCGCGGTCAGTGAAAAGGCGTATGTCGGCACGCCGCAATTGTCGATCGCCATGATCAACGCCGACAGCTTGACGTCGAAGACTCGGGCGACCATCTGGCCGGCCGCGAGCTGCGAAGGGTGTTCTGGACGCCAGTAGTCGGCCAGTGACCAACCGCTCAGTCGGGCGAGCAGCAGGCTTGCCGTGTGGAAGCCCGAGCACATGTGCCGGATCGGACCGGGCGCCTCGCCTTCGCGAGCCAGACGCGCCCGGGTCAGCGAGTCGGCCGGCGCGTCCTCGATGCCGCACTGCAGCAGCGCCTGACTGAGTCCCGATCGGCGCAGCACCGCCTGGACCGTTCGCACGTGAGCGTCCTCGCCGGTGTGCGAAGCGGCCATGACCGCGAGCTCGGCATTGGTCAGGTGGTACGCCTCGACGCCGCCGGCCTCGACCAGCGCGGCCAGCGCGAACGGCTTTACCGCCGAGCGAAGCGAGGTGACGACATCCGGATCGCCGACGCCCTGCTCGACCTGCCCTCCGAGGCCGACCTGGACGACATGGCCGCGATGGCGGCTCTCGGTGAACGGGCCGCGGCGTACCTCGACCAGCACGGGAGCGGCTGCGCCACGCGGATAGCGGGCGCGCGGCAGTGCCGGCCGGGTATTGCTCCTGACGGTTGGTCGAACGCCCTCCGGCGCATCGATCGCCGTCCTCGTCGGGGTCCTCGCCATGCGCAGCGATGGTAGCGGTTCCCTTCACGAAACCCGGTCTCGAGCGAGCCCTACAATCCGGCCGATGGACGACTTTCCGGGCCTGCACGTCTCGTCGCATCCGGCCGTGCTGCACAAGCTCGCCCTGCTCCGCGACGAGACGACCAAGCCGCCCCAGTTTCGAGCGCTGGTGCGCGAGATCTCGTGGCTGCTCGGCTACGAAGCGCTTCTCGACGCACGGATTGCGTCGCGGCCGGTAACGACGCCACTCGAGGTCATGGAAGGCGCCCGCCTGGCCGACCGAATTGGGCTGGTACCGATCCTGCGCGCCGGTCTTGGCATGGTCGACGCCATGCTCGAATTGATGCCCACCGCTCAGGTCTGGCACCTGGGCCTGTTTCGCGACGAGCGGACGCTGCGCCCGGTTGAGTACTACAACAAGCTGCCCGACTCGGCGACGGTCGACCTGTGCTTGATTCTCGACCCGATGCTCGCCACCGGCGGTTCAGCCTCGGCCGCGATCGAGGTGCTCAAAAACTGGGGTGCGACACGCATCAAGCTG
>DASQLS010000324.1:0-2493 GCA_035629915.1 Candidatus Limnocylindrales bacterium
GGCGGCGGATCGCCCGGCTGCCAGCCGACGAGGATGTGACCGATCACGCGTCGGTAGCTGGACTGGTAGGTGTCTTCATGCAGGATGGCCCCGGTCGCCGAACGCACGGTGCGGGTGACCGACGATTGGAAGCCGTCGAACGGGTACTCGACGCGCTCGCTGGCACCGGGCGGCAGATCGGTGGTGTACTCGACCCGCGTCCACGCTTCCTTGGGCGCCCACACACGCGCCTTGGACAGGTCCACCGTGCGGCCGTCGGGCACGCCGTAGATCTCGAACGTGACGCTGTTCGAGCGGTTGATGCCGCGGATCAGGATGGGGTACTCGGAGTCGTTGGTGAAGCTCATCGTCTGGACATAGCGGCCGTTGATCCAGATCGTGGCGTCGAGGCCAACCGGGTAGCGATCGATGTAGTAGGCATGGTTGCGCCGCGCACCCATCTCAAAGCCGGCCCGCAGCGCGGCGTTGAACAGCGTCGTCGAGCACGAGCACAGCCCGCCGCCAAGCACACCGTCCAACTGGGTATTGCCGTGAATGATCGCCGCGCCGCTCGTGTAACCATTTGCTGCGGTGATCGGGCCGGCGACCTCGACGAAGTCGAACGTGGCGCCTGGCTCGACGACATAGCCGTCAATCAGATTCGTGGGCCGGCGAATGTTCTGGCCGTTGCCGTTGCGCGAGCTCGGGTCGTACTTGGTTGTCCAACGCGACAGTCGCTCGATGCGCGAGACAAGGGCCTGCGCCTGGGCTGCGGTGAACTCAGGCGCCAGTGGCGTGATCGCAAGGTTGAGCGACGAAGTCGGAGTGCCGTCGGCTCGGCCGTGCAGGGCAGACATTGCCGCGCTGATCGCGGCTTCCCGGTCGATCTCCTGGCCGCCTGCGTCGGGAATGACCACTGGCTGGCTCTCTTCGAAGCTGTACGTCGCGTTCGTGGCAGGAACGTCCACGGCAAATTTGAAGCTGTCCACGATCTGCTCGATCGGGGCCTGCTCGATGACCACTTCCCACTCTCCGGGCGCGGTCTCCTCGAGCCGCGTCCAGCCGGCGATCGTCTCCGGATCGATCCGCGCCGTGCCGCCCAGCGCGGACAGCGTCAGCGACTCGGCCATGACCTGGTTGGCGCTATCAGCAGCGGCCTGAGCCACCTCTGTGGGGATCTGCGGCGCGATAGCGGTCGTCTCGACTTCGATCTCGGTATCGGCAGCCGACACGTTGTGCAGGGCGGCCATCGCGGCGGCAACGGCAGCATGCTCGTCGACCGCAGCGCCTTCCTCCGATGGAGTGACGACGTATTCGCTGCCGACGCGGGTGATGGTGGCGTCGACGGGGTTTGACTCCGCGGCGGTGGCGATTGCCGCGACACGCTCGGCGAGCTCCTCGGCGTCCCAGTTGACCACCGGCGCGATGGAGAGGCCATTGAGGAGCGTGCGCATCTGCTCCTGTAGCTGCTCCGAGGTGACGCCCGTCCGACCCACGCCGAATGCTTCGTCGAGCATCAACTCCATGTCGTAATCGCGCCCGATCTCGGAATAAGCGACTTCCGACTCAGCGCCGTCGACGCTGACGGCCAGCGCGCCGGCACCGAGATTGGGAAGCGCGCGGCGCAGCTTCGCTTCGGCAGCGGCGCGGTTGAGCCCGGCAACGTCGACTCCGGCAACATCAACGCCGGGCAGTACGCGGCCCTCGTGGAAACGGCCGTAGCCCGCCGCGAACGCGGCGGCAAAGAACACGATCGCGAGCATGGTCACGATGAACCACACTGCAGCGCGCCGCCAGCTGAACGTGCGCAGCTCGATTCGTGGTTGGTCGGCGACCTCGGCCTGAGTTGTCATGGAGCCCACATTTTGGCATCTATCCAGCCAAAGGGCCTATACGGACCTTCGTCTTATGTGCCAACAGGGCGCAAGGAGGTGACGCGCGTTCTGAGCGAGCCGCCCGAACTGGTGCCGTTCAGGGAAGTTTGGTCAGCCGGACGTGATTCCCATCCGTCCCTGGCACCACAACATCGAGCTGTGCGTGAAGCTGCTGCCCTCGATGCCGTACCAGAGCAATCGATCCTTGGCGAAGCCCTGGCGATCTCCGTTGGCTCGATACCAGAACGATTTCACGATGACCATGTAGCCCCAGTTGCGCGTGAGCGTTCCGGCTGGGACTGTCACATCCACGCCCATCGGGTCGAAGTCGGCGACGACCGAATCGGTCGCGGTTGCCTTCTGGATCGGGCTCCTGTAGACGACGGTGAACGGGTCGTTGACCGAATGGGTCTCACCGGACTTGCTGATGTCTCGATAGCGGCGAACTATGAATCGCCAGCCGACGAGCTGCTCTCCCAGGATCGCCTTGAGCGACGGTGCATTGACGTCGATATGGGCGAGCTTGCCGCGCCATGGATCACCTTCGACGATCGTGGTGTAGCTGCACACGATGCCCGGATCAGCGTATGTGTCCAGGAAGCTGTGCGGGCCGACCCCGCCTTTGTGGCCCATCTCCACG
>DASQLS010000325.1:0-9690 GCA_035629915.1 Candidatus Limnocylindrales bacterium
GGCGCGGCTATGATCGCGCCGTGACTGATCGACCCATCAAGGTGCTCATCGCCAAGCCCGGACTCGATGGCCATGACCGCGGCGCGAAGGTTCTCGCGCGCGGGTTGCGCGACGAAGGTTTCGAGGTCATCTACACCGGTCTGCGCCAGACGCCCGAGATGGTCGTCTCGGCCGCACTCCAGGAAGACGTGGATGTCGTCGGGCTGTCGATCCTGTCCGGCGCGCACATGACGCTGTTGCCGAGGATCTGCGCCGGCCTGCAGGAACAGGGCATGGACGACGTGCTCGTCACTGCCGGCGGGATCATTCCCGACGACGACATCCCTGCGCTCGAGCAGGCCGGCGTGTCGCGCGTCTTCGGGCCGGGCACGACCATCCGCGAGGTGAGCGAATACATTCGCGCCAACGTCCGCCGGGCATAACGTGGCCGGCACCGCGTCCGGCAACCTGGCCGAGGAAGCGCGCAGCGGAAACCGCCGCTCCCTGGCGCGGCTGCTGACCGAGATCGAGAATCGCACGGCGGCTGGCGAGGAAGCGCTGCGCGTGCTCTATCCGAGCGCCGGCGCGGCACATCTGGTCGGTGTCACCGGCGCTCCCGGCTCGGGCAAGTCCACGCTGGTCGCCGCGCTCGTAGGCGCCGCGCGCGAGCAGGGCCGACCCGTGGCGGTGATCGCGATCGATCCTTCAAGCCCGATCACCGGCGGCGCGATCCTCGGCGATCGGGTGCGCATGCAGGCGTACGCCAGCGACCGCGACGTGTTCATCCGCTCGATGGCCTCGCGCGGCCACGCCGGCGGCCTCGCAGCGAGCACCGTCGCGGCCGCGGCAGTGATGGACGCGTCCGGATTTCCGTTGATCTTCATCGAGACCGTCGGCACCGGCCAGAGCGAGGTCGAGGTAGCCGCGATCGCCGATACAACGCTCGTCGTCCAGGCACCCGAGATGGGCGACGAGGTGCAGGCGATCAAGGCCGGCCTGCTCGAAGTGGCCGACATCGTCGTCGTCAACAAGTCAGACCGTCCCGGCGCGGACCGGGCGGCCGCGCAGCTTCGGGCGATGCTCACCGTCGGCGCCCAGCACGACCGCGCGCGCGGCGATCGGCCCACACCCAAGCGTCCCGACGTGGTGCTCGCTTCGGCAATGACCGGCGCCGGCGTGGCTGACCTTCTCGCCGCCCTCGATCGACGCGACGCCACGCGTCGAGCGGCTCTCGCGGCGGGCAACGGAGCATCGGACGCGGCCGCACTCAAGCGCGCCGAGGCGCAGATCTCGGGCATCCTCGCCCAGCGCGTCGGCGAGCAGCTTCGCGCACCTGATCGCGCCGCGGACCGAGAGCGCACGCTGCGGGCCGTGGCCGCGCACGAGATCGACCCGTTCACCGCCGCCGACCAGCTGCTCGGCCTTCTGCGCGGCGGCTAGGCTAGGAGCGTGGCAGTGCGAAAGATCCTCGTTTGTGGTGCCGGCCTGATGGGCCACGGCATCGGCCAGGTGTTTGCCGCGGCCGGCCACGAGGTCACGCTGTACGAGCCCGACCTTGCCCGAGCCGAAGCAGGCCGAGCGCGTATCGGGGCGAGTCTCGAGCGTGCCGTGTCGAAGGGCAAGATCACCGCCGAGCAACGCCACGAGCAACTGGAGAGGGTTGGGGTCGCGGCATCGCTGGCCGACGCCGCGCGCAACACCGATCTCGTCGTAGAGGCGGTTTTCGAGGACGAAGCCGTCAAACAGGCGCTGTTTGCCGAGGTCACCGGGGCAGCGCCGGCGGCCGCGATCCTGGCCAGCAATACCAGCTCAATCAGCATCACTCGCCTCGCCGCGGCGCTGCCCCAGGAACGACGGGCCACGTTCGTGGGCATGCATTTCTTCAGCCCCGTCCCGGTCATGCCGTTGATCGAGCTGATCCGCGGCGCGGAGACGAGCAACGAAACCGAGGGTGCGGTCCGCGACATTGCCGCCGAGCTGGGCAAGCAGGTCATCGTCAGCCGCGACCGGCCGGGCTTCATCGTCAACCGCGTGCTGATGCCCTTCCTGGCCGAATCGATGCGAGCGTACGAGGAGGGACTGGGCACCGCCGAGGACATCGACACCGGCGCGCGCATCGGGCTGAATCACCCCATGGGTCCGCTCGAGCTGGCCGACTTCATTGGCCTCGACGTGTGTCTGCACATCATGGAGGTGCTCTACGACGGCTTCGGCGACCCGCGCTTTGCACCGCCGCCGGTGCTTCGCCAGCTGGTCGACGCCGGCCACCTCGGCCAGAAGTCGGGCCGCGGATTCCATAACTACCCGCGCGACAAATGACGGCCATCAAATCGGCATCGGCCGAGGCCGGCGCCGGTGCGCTGACCGACGAGGAGCGACTCCTTCAGCAAACCGTCCGCGATTTCGCGCGCCGCGAGCTGGCGCCCGGTGCGGCCGAGCGCGACGAGGAGGAGCGCTACGACCGCGATCTGTTCGCACGCATGGGCGAGCTCGGGCTGACCGGCGTCCCGTTCCCGGTTGAACTGGGAGGCGCGGGCTTCTCCTATCGCGCCTGGACGCTGGTGATGGAGGAGATCGCCTACGCCGACATGGCCATGGCCGTCTCGTTGTCGGTCCACATCCTCAGCCAGTACCCCGTCATCTCGTGGGGCAACGAGGAGCAGAAGGCACGCTGGCTGCCGGAGATGATGGCCGGGACCAAGCTGGGGGCGTTTGCCCTGACCGAGCCGCAGGCAGGCTCGGATGCTTCGGCTCTGCGACTGCGCGCCGATCGAGTGACGGCCGACGGATCGGACGGCCAACCCTTGGCGTATCGGCTGACCGGGACCAAGATCTGGATCACCAACGCGATCGAGGCCGAGCGCTACCTGGTCTTTGCCACCGTCGATCCCGGCGCCGGACAGTCAGGCATCACCGCCTTCCTGGTCGAGAAGGGCACGCCAGGGTTCGAATTCGGGCGGCGCGAGAAGAAGCTCGGCATTCGATCCGACACTGCCTCCGAGCTGATCTTCGACGCCTGCGAGGTGCCCGCCGCGAACCGCCTGGGCGAGGAGGGCCAGGGCTACCGGATCGCGCTGTCGGGCCTGTCCGAGGGGCGCATCTCGATCGCCGCCGCGTGCGTCGGCCTGGCCCAGGCGGCGCTCGACGCCGCGGCACGCCACCTGAACGAGCGGCGCGCGTTCGGCACGACGCTGTCCGAGATGCAGGGCCTGCGCTTCATGCTCGCCGAGATGGCCCAGAAGGTTGCCGCCGCGCGCGCCCTGACACGTGCCGCGGCCGAGGCAAAGGATCGCGGCGAGAACATCGCCGAGGCCTCATCACTCGCCAAGTGGACCGCGTCTGACGCGGCGATGAGCGTCAGCACTGACGCCGTCCAGCTGCTCGGCGGAAGCGGCTACTCGCGCGAGTTCCCGGTCGAACGCTTCATGCGCGACGCGAAGGGAGCCCAGATCTATGAAGGCACCAACCAGATTCACCGCCTGATCGTGGCCGACCACCTGCTCGAGCGAATCAGGAGCCAGGGCTAGAGCCGAGTTCATCGATCCGCCGGCGCGCTCGCGCGGCCGGGAAAGTCGCTCCCTTGGCGGTGTAATAGGCCTCCGCGCGCGCGATCGCCTCGGCGGCCTGCGTCACTTTTCCTCCCGCCGCAAGGACCTCGCCGAGCTGCTCCCAGGAGAAGCCGCGGCGCTGGAGATAGTCGGATCCTTCGGCCATCTCGACGGCCCCTCTTGCCGCCAGCTCGGCCGCCTCGTGCTCGCCCCGCGTCGCGAGCACCCGTGCCTTGAGCGACGCGCCTTGGGCGAGCGCCTCGACGTCGTCGTCGGCGGCTGTCGCGAAACAGATGTTCACGTACTCATCGGCGTCATCCCAGCGCCCCATGACGGCATAGAGATAGGCAAGGTTGGCCGCCACCGACGCCGAGAACCCGCGGTCGCCCGCTGCGGCCATCCTCGTGTAAGAGTCCAGCATCAGCCTTTCCGCCTCCGCGAAGTTGCCGGCGTCCATCTCGAGCGGCCCAAGGAACTGGCCCAGGGTGGAGTTGGCGATGAACATGCGCCCGAGTTCGAGCTCCTGGTCGGCCGACTGGCGGATCAGCTGTCGGCCGATGTCGAAGTCGCCGACCAGCCCGTGCATCCCGCCCAGGATGCGCAGCGCAACCGTCTCGTTGAGCCGCGTCCGTGCGCCGGCCAGCAATATCTCCGCCTCGCCCACGGCCTCCTGGACCGGGCGCGGGCCCCAGAACATCGCGGCCAGACGTAACGGGATGGCCTGTGGCGGGGCCTCGGCACCAGGGTAGCGAATGAGCAGCGCCGTGAGCTGCTCCTCGGCGAGCCGCGCCCTGCCGGCGAAGAACTGGTGACGCGCCAGCTCGAAAGCAACGCGGCTGGCCGCAAACGAATCGCCACTCGCCTCGGCCAGCGCCAGTAGCCGCTCGCATTCCGCGATCACTTGCTTGATGTTCATTGTCGCCAGCGTCGTTTCGCTCGCGAGGCGCACGACCTCGATCCGGACGCGACCGATCTCGTCACCCGCTTCGGCGAAGCGAGCGCCTTCAACGGCAAGCAGCTCGCTCGCCGCGCGCGGCTCGCCAACCAGCACCAGGGCGGTCCCGAGCTCAGCGACCATCATGCTGCGATCGGGATGGTCGATCGGCGCTACATCGGTTGCGCTTCTGAACAGCTTGGAAGCCGCATGCACATCGCCGCGTTGCGCCGCGCGGCGCCCGGAGCTGGCCAGTCGGTCGGCCGCCTCCGCGCCCAACGCGCGGGCCTCGGCGTCCAACGGACCGAGCTCGGCGCGGTATCGATACGCCTGCTCGAGGTGGTAGCCCAGAATCGCCTCGTACTCTCCGACATTCCCGCCAGCCGTTCGCGTCAGCCAGCGCGCGAAGCGCGCGTGAAGTGCGGCGCGCGCCTCCTTTGGCATCGCGCTGTAGGCGGCGTCGCGGATGAGCAGGTGCCGGAAGCGGAAGGCCTCGTCACCGGCGAAGTCCGACCGGTCGGGCCGCACGAGCTCCTTGCGCGACAACGAACGCAGATGCTCACCAACGGATGCGCGCACGTCGTCCGGCGCCAACTCAGCCACGGCACCGCGGTGGAAGATCTTGCCTTCGATGGCGCCGCGCTCGATCACTGCCCGCTCGGACCGCGACAGGCGGTCGAGCCGCGCGGCGAGCAGCGCCTGGATGGTCGGAGGGACGGCGACCTTGCCCAGATCGCCCGCCGGAGCCCATCCGTCGGCGCCCCGGACGAGGGCGCCCTGATCGATGAGCATTCCGACCATCTCCTCGACAAACAGGGGGTTGCCCTCTGCGGCGGCAGCAATCCTGGTCGCCAGCTCGGGGCTCGAGTCGACGCGACCGAGCAGGTTCTCCATGAGTTCGGCGGTCTCCGCCTCGCTCAACGGCTCCAGCGTCAGCGTCGTGGCGTGCTGCTTTCCGCCGCCCCAACCCGGCCTCATCTCCAACAATTCCTGGCGAGCGACGCAGACGAGCAGCAAAGGGGTGTCGCGCGTCCACTCGGAAAGGTTGTCGATCAGGTTGAGCAGCGCTTCCTCTGCCCAGTGGATGTCATCTAGGTGAAGGACTACCGGCGCACGTCGAGCAAGTGATTGCAGCAGGGTTCGCACCGCCCAATAGGTCTCCTCCGCCGCCGCGCCGCCCGATGATTGCCCGAAAAGCCCGCCGATGCGCTGGACGACCATCTCGCGGTCGCGGTCGTCGTCGATCAGCGCCCCAATCTTGTCGCGGATCACCGCGTCGTCGTCCAGCTCACCCAGACCGGCCGCCTGGCGGATGGCCTCGACGATCGGCCACATCGTTATTCCTTCGCCGTACGAGAGGCAACGCCCGTGAAGCACGTGCACGCTGGCATCGAGTGAGCCAATGAACTCGCTCACCAGACGCGACTTGCCGACTCCGGCCGCGCCGAGGATCGTGAACAGGTGGCAGATGCCCTCCTCCACGACCTGCTCGAAGGCGTCGCTGAGCAGCCGCTGCTGGCGCTGCCGGCCGACCATCGCGGCGGCGAGTCGGCGTGGAGGTGCGCTCGCTCCCGGGGCGACCCCGGTCAACCTGTACACAGGAATCGGTTCCGACTTGCCCTTGGCCGCGACGGGCGCCACAGGCTCGACCGAGACGACGTCGCGCACGAGTCCGTATGTCTCGGCGCCGATCAGCACCTCGCCCGGTGCCGCCGCTTGCTCGAGTCGCGCCGCCACGTTCACCGCATCGCCGCTCACGAAGCGCTGGCCGCTGCCGGCGTCTCCGGCGACGACCTCGCCAGTGTTGACGCCGGTCCGCCATCCGATCGACAGCCCACGCTCGAGTTCCAGCTGCTCGCTCAGCTCGCGGACGCGGCTGCGAATCTCAGCCGCCGCGCGAACCGCACGTAGGGCGTCGTCCTCGTGCACCGCCGGCACTCCGAAAACTGCCATAACCGCGTCGCCGATGTACTTCTCGATGACGCCTCCGTGGCGCTCGACGATCGCGCGGATCTCGCCGAAATAGCGGGACATCACCCGGCGCATTGCCTCGGGATCAGTTCGCTCGCCTATCCCGGTCGAGTCGGCGGCGTCCATGAACATGACCGTGACCGTCTTGCGCAACTCGGCCTGCGGGGCAACCGCAGCCAGCTCGAGCGCACAGTTCGAGCAGTAGCGCGCCCCCTCGCTGTTCGGGTGACCGCAGCGTGGACAGGCGATCATCGATCGAGTCTAGCCACCGGCGGTCGCTTGAAACCGTCTGTATCGTCGGTTCATGACAACGGCCGAAATCGATGCCTGGCTGGCCGGAGTGGCCAACCCGGAGCAGCGTGCCGCCCTGGAGCGCCTCCGTCGCGTGATCCGGGCGGCGGCACCCGACGCCGAAGAGGCGATCAGCTATGCCGTGCCGGCGTTCAAATACCGCGGCCGGCCGCTCGTCTCGTACGCGGCAGCCAAGGACCATTGCTCGTTCTTCGTGATGAGCGGCACGGCACTCGAGCCATTCGCCGATGAGCTCGCAGCCTTCAGCACGGCCAAGGGCACGGTCCGCTTTCAGCCCGACGCGCCGATCCCCGACGATCTCGTCGCGCGACTGGTCAAGGCGCGCATGGCCGAGACGGACGCTGCCGCGGCCGCCAAGGAAAGCGGCAAGAAGTCAGCCTGAGCGCGTCTCGCTGACCACTGAGCGTGTCTGGATGACAGCGTCGACGAGCGTCTGCATCGCCTGGTCGGGCTCGCGAGCGGCCAGCGGCAGGAGCTGCGCGACAACGTAAGAGGCTGAGCCCGCGACACTGCCGCTCTCCACGTGCGCTTGGGGCGCGGGCGGCAGCACGTCTATTCGATAGCGCCACGGGCCGCTGCTTGTGATGAGCACCGGCACCAACGCCGACCCGGTGGCGCGCGCCAGACGAAATGGACCGGTGCCGACCGTGACGGTCGCCTCGCCGCAGGCGACATCGATTGACCGAGCCTGGACGTGGTCGACGGGCAGCACGATCGCGCGTCCCGGACGGAGGTAGTCGATGATCTCGCGACTCGCGCCGCGCCGGAAGACGGTAGCCCCGAGCTCCTCGGCGAGCGCGACTTTGCGAAGACGAGACGAGCTCCGAAACCAGCTCTGATCCGCCGGTGCGGCGGCCGTGGTGATGCCCAGCGAGCGGATCAGCGCCGCGAGCGCCACGACCGATGTTGTGTGCAGCGTGACGACAATGACCGGCCTGTCGATGAGCGCGCGATGAAGGTGCTCGACACCCTGCCACTCGATGCGACGCTGCCAGCGGGGCTGGCCCAATCGATCGAGCCAGCCGAGCAGCCACCAGTGGGTCTGAAATTCTGTCAGGTGCCGCCAGGACGCTTGCTCGGATGGCTTCGGATCCGACTCTCGTCTCGGCAGCGAGCGAACCGGGAGATCAACCCTGCTTCGCCGCAGGTGACGAGCCGCCAGCAACGCGGAGAGCGGGAGGAGCAGCCACCAGAGGAGGTCGAGCGGGAGAACCGACTCGAGCGTCCGACTGAGCCCGTAGAAGGCACCCTTCAGTCGATCCACATCTCGCCCTCGCGAATCCGACTCTGATCCCGGCCGGTCGGCCATGCTATCGGGCGTCCATCCGGTCGCACACGGGCTGTCTGTGAACCACGGACACAACCGAGCCGGAAACGGGTCCGAAACAGCACCCGGATGACCCGAATCGGTCGCAGTTGTGAACTACGGACACAACAGAGCCGGAAACAGGCCCGAAACGGCACGCTGGATGGCCCGAATCGGTCCTAGTTGTGAGCCACGGACACAAGCGAGCCGAAAACGGGCCTGAAACAGCACCCGGATGGCCCGAATCGGTCGCAGTTGTGAGCCAGGGTCACATCCGTGGATGGCCGGCCCGTGGCCACTCGGTCGTAAGATGAAGGTGTGACTGACAACGGAAACGGCTTCAACGGCCACAACGGCCAGGTATTCATCGTCTCCGCCGCGCGGACGCCGATCGGCAAGTTCAACGGCAGCCTCGCCGACGTGCCCGCCACGACGCTCGGCGGCATCGCCATCCGCGCGGCGGTTGAGCGCGCCGGCGTCGCGAGTGACCAGGTGGACGAGGTGCTCATGGGCCAGGTGCTGCAGGCCGGAGTCGGCCAGGCGCCGGCGCGCCAGGCGGCACTCAACGGCGGTTTGGCCGACAGCACCAGCGCCACGACCATCAACCGTGTGTGTGGCTCGGGACTCAAGGCGATCATGCTCGGCGCGGCAGAGATCCGCGCTGGCGATGCAGAGATCGTCGTCGCCGGCGGCATGGAGAGCATGAACCAGGGGCCGTACCTGATCCCCAAGGCGCGGTTCGGCTACCGCTTGGGCAATGCCGAACTGATCGATGCGACCGTCCACGACGGCCTGTGGTGCAGCACCGAGTCGTGCCACATGGGAACGCATGCCGAGCGCGTGGCGATGAAGAACGAGGTCAGCCGCGCCGACCAGGACCAGTTCGCGGTCGAGAGCCATCGCAAGGCGCTCGAGGCCATCGCAGCGGGCCGCTTCAACGACGAGCTCGTGCCCGTGCCCGTTCGCAAGGGGCGCGAAGAAACGATGTTCGACACTGACGAAGGCCCGCGAGCAGACACGTCCATCGAGGCGCTCGCTCGACTGAAGCCGGTCTTCGCGCTGCCCGATCCCGAGCCCGACTCAACGCAGGGCATGGCCGACGGAACCGTCACCGCCGGCAACGCGCCGGGCATCACCGACGGCGCGGCGGCGACTGTCGTCGCCAGCGAGCGCGCCGTCGAGCGGCTCGGCCTCAAGCCGCTCGCGCGGATCATCGGCTACAGCCAGGCCGAGGTCGCCCCGAAGTGGCTCTTCCTCGCTCCGGTCAAGGGCGTGCAGAAGCTGCTCGCGCGGATCGAGATGCCGATCGAGGCGTTCGATCTGATCGAGATCAATGAGGCGTTCGCAGCGCAGGTCCTGGCCGACGGTCGCGAGCTCGGTTTCGATTGGTCGAAGGTGAACGTCAACGGTGGCGCCATTGCGCTCGGCCATCCCATCGGCGCCAGCGGGGCGCGTATCGTTGCCACTCTGCTTCACGAGCTACAGCGGCGAGAGGGGAGCTATGGACTGGCGACGCTTTGTCTGGGGGGCGGGGGATCGGTCGCGATGGCCTTCGAGCGCGTCTGAGAGGCTGCGCGTAACTCGATCAGCGGCCAGCAGATGAGCCGGGTTGCGATAGTCACCGACTCGGCGAGCGACAT
>DASQLS010000326.1:0-5928 GCA_035629915.1 Candidatus Limnocylindrales bacterium
GCCCAGGTGAATCCTGCCTTCGGCACTTCAACGCAGTGGGTTCGACAGTCCCTGTGGGTCGAGACTGAGTTCGACTCGGATGGCAACGGCCTGCTCGACCGAATGTTCGTCGACGTAACCCGGCCGCCGCAGACCGACACCGAGGGTCTCAAGGTGCCCGTCATCTATGAAACCAGCCCATATTACGGTGCAGTGCCTCGACCAGCTCCATCTATTTCTGGAATGTCAACCACGAGCTGGGCAACGCGCCCCTTCCGCGCACCTCGCCGCCGGACATCACCTACCAGTCCGGCCGCACGTCCGTCTCGACCAGCGAGGTCAGCACCTGGGTGCCGCGCGGCTTCGCTGTCGTTCACTCCGATTCGCCGGGCTCGGGTCTGTCTGATGGGTGTCCGACCGTGGGCGGTATCAACGAGTCGCTCGCACCCAAGGCGGTCGTCGACTGGCTCAACGGTCGCACCAAGGGCTTCACGACGCGCACCGGCACGACCGAGGTGGCCGCGTACTGGAGCACCGGCAAGGTCGGCATGACCGGCACTTCTTACAACGGCACTCTTCCTCTCGCGGCCGCGACGACGGGTGTCGAAGGTCTGGACGCGATCATCCCCATCGCGCCCAACACCTCCTACTACCACTACTACCGCTCGAATGGAATGGTCCGCAATCCGGGCGGTTGGGTCGGCGAGGATGTCGACTACCTGTTCGACTACATCAGCAGCGGCCTGCCCGCGAATCGGGCGTACTGCCGCGCCACCATCCGCGAAGCGGAGATGAAGGCGCTCCATGACCGGGTCACTGGCGACTACAACGCCTTCTGGGCGGGACGCGACTACCTCAACCAGCTCGATGATCTCCATGCGGCCACATTCATGGTCCATGGGTTCAACGACTGGAACGTGGTGCCCGAGCACAGCGTCCGCATTTATGAAGCGCTGAAGGGCCGCGGCATCCCGCTCATGGCCTACTACCACCAGAACGGCCACGGCGGCGCCCCGCCATTGCCGCTGCGCAACCTGTGGTTCTCGAAGTTCCTGTACGGCGTAGACAACGGCGTCGACACCGATGATCCCAAAGGTTGGATCGTGCGCCAGGAGGCCGGTCAGTGCCCGGTCCGGCAGACGACGGCCACCGGCGATCAGTCCAACACTGCAACTCTTCTCGTCAACGACACGAGCCCGTTCAACCGTGGCCTGACGCTGACCATTCCGCAAACGAATCTGAGCGGCACGATCACCAACACGACACGCGTGATCATGGCTGTCCAGAACGCCACCACGCTGCTTCTCGAGTCACCCGTCGCAACTGCCGTAGGCCAGCGAGTGGCCGACGGAGCAGTCGTCAACATGGGCTGCTCGACGACCAACCCGACTCCCTACGCCGACTATCCGAATCCGGCGGCAGAGCCGGTGACGGTGAACCTCCAGTCGGGCGGCAACACGGTGGCCGGCGGGGGACTGTCGCTCGCGGCGCCAAGCGCCGCCACGGAAACCTTCAACGACATCGTCGCCTGCCAGGCGGGCGGCCTGACAACGCTGGCCGCGCAGGCAGGCAATCGGCTGCTGTTCAAGACGCCGGTCCTGGCCCAGCCGGTCCACCTCTCCGGTACGCCCACGGTCAATGTCCGGCTGGCTTCCAGCAAGACGGCGGCCAACCTTTCGATCACCCTCGTGCGGCTGCCGTGGACCGGCGGTTCAACCTGCACGTCCGGCACCCAGGCCACGTCGACGAGCGTCATCACCCGCGGCTGGGCGGATCCCAAGAATCACGCCGACCAGTTCGGCTCGGAGACCCCGCTGACGCCGGGCGAGTTCGTCGAAATGTCGTTCCAGATCGAGCCCGACGACCAGGTCATCGCAGCCGGCTCGCAGATCGGTCTCGTCATCCATTCGAGCGATCCGGAGTTCACCATTCGGCCGGCGCCTGGGACTCAGGTGTCCATTGACCTATCGGCGACCAACATCACCCTGCCCGTCGTCGGCGGGCCGGCTGCGTTCGGCTCCGCCATCGGCGCTACTCCGCCGTTCGTTTCGTACACGCTGGAACCAGCGGTTCCCGACGGCGACAACGGTTGGTACATCTCGCCCGTGACAGTCGACTGGACCGTCGTGGACGGTGGCGCTGAGACCGCGGTCGAGGGGTGCGTGGACGAGACGATCACCGACGAGGGCGACCCGATCACCCGTGACTGCGACGCGGAGAGCGTCCTCGGCACGGACAGCATGACCGCCTCGTTCCGGCGTGACGCCACGCCGCCAACGGTGGAGGTCACCGGCGTGTCCGATGGCGCTGTCTACGTGCTCGGCACGGAGCCCACACCGGCCTGCTCTACGTCAGACGAGACGTCGGGCGTCGCCCAGGACGCCGCACTGTCGGTGACCGGCGGTCCCACAGTCGGCTTCTTCGATGTCGACTGCTCAGACGGACGGGACAACGCGGGCAATACCGCCTCGGCCAACGCGACCTACCAGGTCGTCTACGACTTCGGCGGATTCGGCAGCTCGCCGGACAAGACCAATGCCAAGGCAGGATCGGCGGTTCCGATCAGGTTCAGCCTCGGTGGCGACCAGGGTCTGGCGGTCCTGGCCGGCACGCCCATGTTCCAGCAGACGAACTGCACGACCGGCGCGCCGATCGGCAGTCCTACCCCCACCGCCGAGGCCGAGCCATTCAGCTTCGATGGGGACAAGTACAAGTACGTCTGGAAGACGCTCAAGTCACAGGCCGGAACGTGCGGCACTTTGACCTTCGCGTTCATAGACGGTACGTCGCACTCGGCGGCGTACTCGTTCAAGTAGCCGGCAGCTGACAGCGAGTGGCGGGCGCGAGCCCGCTGCTCGCCTACAGCCAGTCTCGTGCCTTGAACAGCAAGTACAGCCCGAGGCTGCTCAGGGCCATCAATGTCAACGCATATGGGTAGCCAAGTGCCCAGTGCAGCTCGGGGATGTTGTCGAAGTTCATGCCATAGATGGTGCCGATCAAGGTTGGGGCGAAGATGATGGCCGCCCAAGCGGAGATCCTCTTGACCTCTTCGTTCTGAGCGAAGCTCGCCTCGGTCAGGCGCTTGATCTCCTCGTTCTGCGCCTGGTTCACAAGCGTCGCGTTGAGCGTCAGGATGTCGGCCAGCGCCTGGCGGAACCCGTCGACACGCTCGACCACGATGGTGGCGTGGTCGGCCACGTCACGCAGGTAGCGCTGCAGCTCCTCGTCTGTGCCGTACTTCTCGAATCCCTGCTCGAGGCTCTCGAGCATCAGAAGTAGCGGCCGGGTCGAGCGCTGGAACTCGATCACCTCGCGTGACAGCTCGTAGATGCGTCGCGACACCATCGGATCGCCGCGGAAGACCTCGGTCTCGATCTCGTCGATGTCCTTCTGGAGACCGGCCACGACGGGCGCGTAGCCGTCGACGACACGGTCGAGAATCGCGTACAGCACCGCCTCGGGCCCACGGCTCAGGAACTCGGGGTCCTCCTCCATTCGGTGGCGGACGGTGGCCAGGTCCGGCGCCATGCTGTGGCGCACGGTGAGCACGAAGTTCGATCCGACGAAGATGTGGATCTCACCGAACTCGACCTCCTCGACCTCGTCGAGGTAGCTCGCCGCGCGCAGCACTACGAACAGCGTCTCGCCATAGCGCTCGAGCTTTGGTCGCTGGTGGGCGACGATGGCGTCCTCGACGGCCAGCTCGTGCAGGCCGAACTCCTCGGCAACCCCCAGCAGCAGCCTCTCCGGCGGCCGGAACAGCCCGATCCATGCCATCGCCCCAGGCTGCTCGCGAATCATCCCGGCGGCCTCCGCGACTGTCGCCGGGTTGGCCGTGCGCTGCCCTGCCTCGTAAAGGGCGGCGTCGACGAGCCCCTCGCCCTCCGTCGTCGGGACGCTCGCCGGACGCGATTCCATCGAGACTTCGGGCGCGAGCTCGGTCGTAAGCGTCTTGGGGCGGCGCTGGGGCCGTCGCGTTGGTAACTGAAAGCGGACGCGTCGCTCGGTCATCTCGAACCCTCCAGCAGGTCGCGTCGGGGTGAGCCGCCGCAGGCTGGCACCTTCGGGGATGTTAGCGCCCCGGGTTGCACCTCTTGACAGTCGCGTCTACGGCTGCCTAATATCAACGAGCATTTATGTATTAGCGCGCCGCCCAGCCGCGCGAGATGCCCTCCAGCAAGGATCTGCGTGCCCTCTCCTGCTCACATCCGATCGACCATCGCCGCCATTGCCGCGCCGCCTGATGAGCTGCGCGCGATGGCCGCCTACTACAAGGCACTTGCCGATCCCACGCGTCTGCGCATGCTCCAGCGCCTCGGCGAGGGTCAGGCCACTGTCACCGAGCTGATCGAGCACGTCGACCTGTCGCAGCCGCTCGTCTCATGGCATCTGCACCGGCTCAAGGCAGCCGGCCTCGTCGAGACGCGCCGCTCCGGTCGCGAGGTCATCTGCACCATGAGCCGCGAGGCGCTCGACTACTTCCACGCGCGCGAGCGCGAGCTGCTCGGCCAGGTCAGCTGATGACTACGCCCAACGCGTCGTCCGGGGCGGCGTTCCGCGCCAGGGTCCGAGCCGGGATCGAAGGTCCCGTGGCGGGTGTTTTCATGCGCACCGGGCTGTCGCCCAACGCATTGACACTGATCGGCTTCGGGATCGCGGTGGTCGGCGCCTGGCTCGCATCTCAGCAGAGCTGGCTGATCGCCGGCATCGTCGTCGCCTTCGGCGCCGCCTTCGACCTGTTTGACGGCGCCCTGGCCCGAGCCACGGGCAAGACGAGCAGGCTCGGCGCGTTCATGGACAGCGTGTTCGATCGCGCCGGCGAAGCAGTCGTTTATGTCGGGCTCGTTGTCGGACTGCTGAGTGTCGGACTGGCCGGCGGGGCGGAGATCACAGCAGCCGCGATGGCGGCCGCGTTCATGGTCAGCTACACGCGCGCCAAGTCGGAGAGCCTGGGCTTCAGCTCGGGTACCGGCATGGCCAACGTCGGTCTCGCACCACGCGAGGTCCGGAGCGTGATCCTGTCGCTCGCCCTCGTTGTGGCCGGACTGCTCGTCGAGCCGGTCGGGGCGGTCGCGCCGACATGGTGGTACGTCCTCGTCGGCTCACTGGCGGTCATCGCCATCCTGGCCACGATCACAACCATTCAACGAATCCTCTTTGTCTACCGTCAATCCAAGTCACCAAACCAGGAGGTCACGAAGTAACCATGGCCAAGAGCAACGGCAAGAGCAGCCCCAACGGCAAGTCGATGGGCAACGGTCGCGGACCGAAGCGCCAGGACGGCAAGATCCGCGTCGCGATCGTCGGCGTCGGCAACTGCGCGAGCAGCCTCGTCCAGGGCCGCTACTACTACGAGAACGCCAAGGACGACGAGTTCGTGCCCGGTTTGATGCACGTCAACCTGGGCGGCTACCACGTGCGCGACATCGAGTTCGTCGCGGCCTTCGACATCGACAGGAACAAGGTCGGCAAGGACCTCGGTGAGGCGATCTACGCCCCGCCCAACAACACCTTCGTCTTCCACCAGGTCGGGAAGCTGGGCGTCCCGGTCGAGCGCGGGATGACCCATGACGGCCTCGGCAAGTACCTCAGCCAGATCATCGAGAAGGCGCCCGGCCCGACGGCCGACGTCGTCGGGATCCTCAAGGAGCGCAAGGTCGACCTGATGGTCTCCTACCTGCCCGTGGGCAGCGAGGACGCGACCAAGTGGTACGTCGAGCAGGCGCTCAAGGCCGGTGTCGGCTTCATCAATGCCATCCCCGTGTTCATCGGTCGCGAGCCCTACTGGCAGCGTCGGTTCGCCGCAGAAGGCCTGCCGGTCATCGGTGATGACATCAAGAGCCAGGTCGGCGCGACGATCAGCCATCGCGTGCTGACCCGCCTGTTCATGGACCGGGGCGTGCGCCTGGATCGCACCTACCAGCTGAACTTCGGCGGCAACACGGACTT
>DASQLS010000327.1:0-3380 GCA_035629915.1 Candidatus Limnocylindrales bacterium
TCGATCTGCCGGAAGCAACTGTCATCGATGACAGCGGTCGGCGCCTCTGCCGGTTGTGGATCCGCGAACACGACCTCCGCCACTGGGCTCGTGGCGTACGAGACGACGATCGGTCGGTCGCCCTCGCCCGAGCCGCCCGAGAACGATCCGTAGTACGCCTCTTCCCAGCCGGCGGTCACGAGCATGTGGTTGGCCCGCAGGCCAGTCCAGTAGTCGAGCCACGTGTCGTCGCCCTCCTCGCCAAAGCGGACGATCGTCGCGAGCATGAATGCGAGTCCGGGCGAGGACGTGGCCGGGTTCTCGACTACGAGAGCTCCACCGAAGGCCGAGTCGCTCAGGTCTTCCAGTGTGTCGGGCGGGTTTGAGCCCTCAAGCGCGGCACGGTCGTAGTTGAGACAGACGTCGCCGTAGTCGATGGGCGTGACTCGGTGCTCGGGGTCGAGCTGGAGCTCATCGGGCACTGAATCGAGTCCCTCGGCTTCGTATGGGACGAAGATGTCCTCCTCGAGTGCCCGCGACAGGAACGTGTTGTCGACTCCGAAGAGGACGTCGGCGAGAGGGTTGTCGCGGGTCAGGATCGCCTGGTTGACCACTGCCCCAGCGTCGCCACCGCGGAGCACTTCGACCTCCACGCCATGCTCCTGCTCAAAGGCCTCGAGGATGCCGTCCGAGACCGCGAACGAGTCGTGGGTCATCAGCACCAGTCGTCCGTCAGCGGCCGCGGTCGCCGATGGCAGCGCTGTCTGACTGGGACCCGGGGTCGGGCCTGGGCTGGCCGCGGGGCCGGCGCACGCCGCGCCCACGATCAAGATCAAGAGAGGCAATGGCCATGCTCGCGTCATCGGGTATCTCCGTCGCTGAGGGTGTGAATCACGGCAAGCCGGCCACGACGTCGCGCGACGGCGGCCGTATCGGACGTCATCTGGTTGCTGAGGCCTCGTGTCGGGCCCTGCCAAAGGTCCTCGTCGCGCAGCGGAAACGCGAGCCCATCGGTGGTTACACCCTCGACGCGCTCGGAGAGCGGCAGCAGCGAAACGAAATCGCCGGCGCTGCCAGAGACGGTGAGCGTCGCCGGCGGGCCATCGCCCATGACACGGATCGTGCTCACGTCGTCGACGAGCGCGATGTCCACGGCCGCCAGATCGGGTAGTGCCAGCATCAGGACGTTGGCCAGCGTGTGTTCGAGGCGGCGGCCACCGAAAGCGCCGATGACAACGACCCGTTGCGCACCACGCCTGAGCGCCTCGCGCACGGCAAGCTCGGTGTCGCTCTGGTCCTTGGCACGCGGATGGGAGATCAGTTCCGTTCCGGACGCGCGCAGCTCGTCGGCAGTCGCGGCAGGCAGCGAGTCTCCGTCGCCGACGACGACGTGAGGTGTCAGGCCGAGCTCGAGGGCTCGACGCGCCCCGCCGTCCGCGGCGACGATCAACGCATCAGCGAGCGATGCGGCGTCGACGTGGCGCTCCAGGGCGGTGTGCTGGGGCACCGCGCCATCGGCGATGACGATTGCGATCAAGGGCCGGCCTCCGGACTGCTGGGACGGAGGCGCTTCGCTCGAGGACTCCCTTCGCTGGTCCGAACCAGATCAGGTTCCTAGGGTCTGCGGCGATCCCGCACTCTCAGCGCCACGAAGCGCTCCCCTGTCCCGTGTTCAATTGATAGCGATTCTATGCGTCACGGCCCATCGGCGTCGAAGCGGTCCAAGCGTCGGCCGATGTAGACTCGGCTGCGTGCCCGAGATCCCTGATGCGACCCAACGCGTCATCGACGCCGCTGCACGCAAGGGGGTCGAGCTCGAGGTAACCGTCTTCGAGCAGTCGACTCACACTGCGGAGGACGCCGCGCGCGCCGTCGGCGCCGAAATCGGGCAGATCGTAAAGAGCCTCGTCTTCGTGTCGGACAGCCTCGAAGGCCCTGAGCCGTGCCTCGTCCTAGCTAGCGGTGCGAACACCGTCGACATTGCTCTCCTGGCGGCCATCCTCACCGGACCCAAGCTGCGCCGAGCCACGGCGGACGAGGCACGCGAGCTGACCGGCTTCAGCATTGGTGGGATTCCGCCGTTTGGCCACAAGCGCCAGATTCGAACGGTGATGGATCCCGATCTGGGCCGCTACGACGTCGTTTGGGCCGCGGCCGGCACGTCGACCGCCGTCTTCCCGCTTGCACCGGCGACGCTGCGGATGCTCTCCAATGCAGTCGTGACGCCGATCGCGGCCGGCTCGACCCCGCCATTAAGTGAGCAGGCCGCCGGAGCCTCATCCGGCGCGTGACTGCCGCCCGTCGGGCGGTCAACGATGAAGCCTGAAGTCGAGCGTCTCGTCGTCCAATACCCGGGCGGCTTTGCCGCGCGCTATCGGTGGTCGGGCAGCAACCGAGCGGACGAGGTCTTCGGTGTGTCCGAGGCAGCCGGAACTCTGCTCGACCATGGACCGATGGTCGATCCCGACCCAGACCGCCTCTGCCGCGCTGAGCTGCGCGTGGAGGGTCCGACCGGCGCCTGGACGGCGCGCTTCGCATCGGTCGTGTTCGACGAGCCGCAGGGCGTCTTCTGGGACAGCACCGGACTGCTGCTCGTCAAGTACGGATTCGTGATGTACGCCATGGATGCCCGCTCCGGCGAGCTGCGCTGGCATCACCAGAGCGGAACGCCGGTCATCGTCATCCTTGCCTCGTCGCGGCTCGATCACGTCATCCTGCAGACCGAGGTCGAGACGCTCGCCCTGAGCGACGATGGATCGGTCCTCTGGCGGGCGGCGCATTCGGACGTCATCACCGAGGCCGCGATCGTTGCCGGGCGGCTCGATCTGACTACCTACGGCGGACAGCACCTTTACCTCGACGCGCGAACCGGCCAGGCGGCCTGACCCACTCGTTTGTGGAGGGCCGGTGGATAGTTCTGACGAATTCCATGGATTCAGTGGAAAACCTTCCTTGACGCGTGTCGTGACCGGCCACTACGGTTCGGTCAGCCCGGAGGGGCCAGAAGCGAAGCTAGTGACTGCGATCACATCAAGGTCCACGCCTCGTGAAGGTTCCTTCGGGTTCTTCTATGCTCGCCGGTCCCTGTTCGCCCGAGTTGCGCGTTGACCGCCGCCGTACTGGCCGGTCTCGCTCTGGTGAGCGTCGTGACGGTGATGGTTCTCCTCCGATCGCTCGGCCAGGGCTACCGCGTCGGCCGCCTGCTGGCTGCCACACCAATGGTCTCGATCGAGCATGCGGCCGAGCTCGCGCGCGGCGAAAGCGCCAGGTACGTGCGCGTCAATGGCCGCATAAGCAGCGCCGAAGAGTTCCCCGACGAGCACGACCGGCCACTCGTCTTCCGCCGATCGCGCATCGCTCTGCGCGACGGCAGCGGGCGCTGGACCACGCACATCGAGGAG
>DASQLS010000328.1:0-14574 GCA_035629915.1 Candidatus Limnocylindrales bacterium
GTACTGCTCCGGTGCCGCGGGGGTTTCAGGCGTCGACGGCTGCTCCGGTGACGCCGAATCGGGCGGCAGCGAATAGGCCGTGTGTTCCCTGGTGTCCTCGTCTTCGGGCTGAGTCATCGGTCATCCGCTCCCTGGGAATGACAACGCCGGCCGACCTTGCGGACGGCCGGCGGGCTTGGCTTGGGACCTGGTGCTATCTCCGGTACGAGAAGTAGTTGCCGGCGGCAATCAGGGCGTACGCCGAGAGGGCATAACCCAGGGTGATGAGAAGACTGAATGCCAGGGACGTGACGCCGCCCGAATTCGGGTCGTTCATGGTGCCCAGACCGCCGAGCAGCCCGAGCACTCCGAAGATCACGAAGATCACCGAGACGACGATGCCCAGCCAGCGGCCCCAGCCCTTGCCACCCATTGCGCCCGCGCCCGCGACGATGCCCAGGATCCCGATCACGGCGATTATCACGCCGACCACGGCACCGACTGCCATCAGGGCTCCAAGACCGGGCACCTGCTGATCTGCCGCGGATCCGAGCGATCCGGTGATGAGCGCGACACAGCCGCCGAGCAGCCCGGTCAGGACGCCCATCACGATCAGGAAGATGCTCGCGAGCGTTACGCCGGTCGGTCGCGGCGGCGGGCCTCCGTAGCCCGGTCCGCCCCAGCCAGTCGGCTGCTGCGGTGGCGGCGTCCACTGCGGCTGCTGCGGAGGCGTCCACTGCGGCGGCTGCGCCGGTGGCTGCTGAGCCGGTGGCTGTTGCTGGTCCATTTACTCCCTCCTCATCGATGCGTCCGCAACCGTCGTGCCCACCACACGAGCCCCCGTCGGGCGGATCCGCGTACTTCAGACGTGCGGAGTGTACCGGTCAATGTCAGGCCTTCGCCGCGCAATTTTGGTCAGCCCGCGCCGAAGATCCGCTCCAGCTCGTATGGAGCATTCGTCTCCAACTGGTCGTAGCGACAATCGGCCGGCTGCTTGTCCAGCCGCCAGCGGACAAAGGTGGTCGCGTGCCGGAAACGGTCGCCCTGCAGATGGTCATACGCGACCTCGACGACGCGCTCTGCCCGCAGCGGCTCCCAGGACAGATCCTTGCCCCGATTCCAGCGGCTCGTTGCACCGGGCATCCGCGTTCCGCTGGCATCGGCAGCGCCGTGGACCGCCCAGGACGCCCACTCGGCCCACGGGTGCTCGACCAGCGCGTCCGAGCGCAGCGGCTCCAGCTCCTTCGCCAGTGCTTCACGCTTGTCCCACGAGAACGACGACGTGATGCCGACGTGGTGCAGATCGCCTCCGTCATCGAACAGCCCGAGAAGGAGCGAGCCGACGTGTGTGCCGGGACCGTTCTTGTGCCACCGAAACCCGGCCACGACGCAATCCGCAGTTCGAGCGTGCTTGATCTTCAACATCGCCCTCTTGCCGGGCTGGTAGACGGCGTCGAGGGGCTTGGCCACAACACCATCCAGCCCGGCGCCCTCGAAACGTTCGAACCAGTCGCGGGCAAGCTCCACGTCACGTGTCGCGGGCGTCAGATGAACCGGCGGTTCGGCGTTGCGCAACTCGCGCTCGATCGCGGCGCGCCGATCGGCCTGCGGCGTCGAGCGCAGATCCTCGTCGCCAAGGGCGAGCAGGTCCCAGGCTACGAACGAGGCCGGCGTCTGCTCGGCGAGCATCTTGACTCGCGATGCGGCGGGATGGATGCGCAACAGCAGCGATTCGAACTCGAGCCCGTCGTCGCCCGGAATGACTATCTCGCCGTCGAGGACGCAGCGTTCCGGGATGTTCGCCTTGAGCACAGGCGGTAGCTCCGGGAAGTAGCGCTCGAGCGGTTTCAGGTCGCGACTCTGGATGTACACCTCGTCGCCATCACGGAAGACGATGGCGCGAAACCCGTCCCATTTCGGCTCGTAAAGCCAGCCATCTCCGGTCGGCATCTCGACCGACAGCTTGGCCAGCATCGGCTCGAGGGGCGGTTCGAACGGCAGTCGCATGGTGCGGACTATAGGCGCGATCGGGCCCGTGGTAGCCTCGGCCGTTGAATGCCTGAACAGCGTTTTCGTGGTGATCCGTACCAGGTCCTGGGCATCGCCCATGGGTCCAGCGACGCATCGATAAAGCGGCGCTGGCGCGAGCTCGCGCGCGAGCATCACCCCGACCGGGCGGCCGGCGACGCTGAAGAGGCCGCCCGACTCACGTCGCGAATGGCGCGCATCAACTCGGCCTACGACCTGCTGCGCGATCCTGTCCGTCGCGCGGCGTGGGACACGTCACCGGCCGGTCGACGCGCGCGCGAGGCAGCCGCCGATGCGGGCATCCGATTCGACGACGACGTCGAGTTCGATGCCTCTGGTCCGAGCGGGCCGCCACCGCCGCCGCGCACGCCGCCGGTCACGGCACGCTTCGACACCACTGCCGCGTTCCGGCCGCGCAACGCGCGAACCGGCGAACGCCAGGGCGAGTTGCGCGGCCACCAGCCACTCAACCGCAGGAGATTCGAGACCGAGCGTGACCTGCGCGCCAGCACGCCCACTGGTCCGGTCGAGCGGCGCCGAGGCGAGCGTGCGATGCCGCTGCCGACCCTCCAGGAGGCGCGCGAGACGACGCTCGAGTTCGGCCGCTTCCACGGCTACACGCTGGGCGAGGTCGAGCTGCTCGAGCCGACGTACATCGACTGGGTGGCGCGCACGATCACCCGTGATAGGGAGCTTGTGGTCAAGGCGCGCATCATCCAGGCAGAGCTGGATCAACAGGGAGTGAATCGCAGGTCCGGACCCCAGGCGCCCGGGTTTGGGACCCGGGCCGCGGCTGGATGATGAAGGGACAAGTCCTCCGAGGCCGGCTCTCCTAGTTACTCGATTCGTTGCTTGGAGTCGCTGGACCTCAGGTGTCCGGCGCCGCGCGCCGCACGGCAGTTGCGAGGTCTGCTTTTCGTCTCCAGGCCCGGTGATCGACGCCCCGGATGTCTCCGAACCCCAGATGCCTCGAGCTCGTTGACGCGACGAAGTTACGCCCCGTCCGAGAAACTCAACATCGCGCGACGGTACCGGCAAGTGGGGGACGAAATTGGGGAGCGGCCGAGCAACGGAGCATCGGCGCACCGGTGCTAGAGTCGAGTCCGTGAGCGACGACTGGCAAGCACGAAAACAGGCCTGGGACGCGCGCGGCGGAGCCGCGCAGGGACCCTCTGCGAGCGAGCGCCACACGCGCTTCAGTACGATCAGCGACGTCGAGATCGACCGTCTGTACACGCCGCTCGACCTCGAACGGGCGGGCGCCGGCGGTGGCGGTCCGACCGAGGTGGACCATCTCGGCGATCGCATGAGGTCGGGTGAGGGGCCCTGGTCCAACTTCGATCCGGTGCGCGACGTTGGCCTTCCCGGTGAGCCGCCCTTCACCCGGGGCATCCACGCGGCCGGCTATCGGGCGCGGCTGTGGACGATGCGCATGTTCGCCGGCTTCGGCTCGGCCGAGGACACCAACGAACGCTTCCACCAGCTCCTCCGCGCGGGCCAGACCGGCCTGTCGATCGCCTACGACATGCCAACCCTCTACGGCTACGACACGGACGATCCGGAGGCCGAGGGCGAGTTCGGAACCTGCGGTGTCGCCGTCAGCTCGCTGGCCGACATGGAGGTGCTGCTCGAGGGCATCCCGCTCGATCGCGTCTCGACTTCGATGACCATCAATTCACCCGCCGCCCCGATCTGGGCGATGTACATCGCCGCCGCCGAGAAGCGCGGCTTCCCGCGTGAGCGACTCGAGGGCACGACGCAGAACGACATCCTCAAGGAGTTCGTCGCCCAGAAGGAGTTCCTCTTCCCGCCCGAGCCGTCGATCCGCCTCGTCACCGACACGATCGAGTTCGGCACGCGCGAGATGCCCAAGTGGAACACGATCTCGATTTCCGGCTACCACATCCGCGAGGCCGGCTCGACTGCCGTCCAGGAGCTCGCCTTCACGATCGCCGACGGCATGGCCTACGTCGAGGAGGCTCTCCGGCGCGGCCTGCGCGTCGACGAGTTCGCGCCGCGGCTGTCGTTCTTCTTCAACTCGCACAACGACTTCTTCGAGGAGATCGCCAAGTTCCGCGCGGCGCGGCGGATCTGGTGGAAGCTGATGACCCAGCGCTACCGAGCCGAGAACGAGCGGTCGACCTGGATGCGCTTCCACACTCAGACCGCCGGCGTGTCGCTCACCGCCCAGCAGCCGCTCAACAACCTGACCCGCGTCGCCATCCAGGCACTCGCGGCGGTGCTGGGTGGGACGCAGTCGCTGCACACCGATGCGTATGACGAGGCATGGGCCGTTCCGTCCGCCGAGGCTGCGCTCCTCGCCCTGCGCCAGCAGCAGGTCATCGCCTCCGAGACCGGGGTGACCAACACGGTCGACCCACTGGGTGGCTCGTGGTTCGTCGAGTCGCTGACCAACGAGGTCGAGCGCCAGGTGTGGCAGTACCTCGACGAGATCGACCGATTTGGGGGCATGGTCAAGGCAATCGCCGCCGGATACCCGCAGAAGGAGATCGCCGACGCGGCCTACCGCTTCCAGCGCGAGTTCGACATGGGCGAGCGCGAGATCGTCGGTGTCAACGTCCATGCCGACCCGAACGAGGAGCTGGCAATCCCGCTGCTCGAGGTTTCCGAGGAGTCGAAGCAGCGCCACCTGAACCGGCTTTCCAGGACACGCGCGGAGCGTGATCCGGAACGAGTCGCGGCGGCACTGGCGCGCCTGCGTGACCTTGCGTCGCAGCCCGGATCCTCGGATGCCAACGTGATGCCGGCGTTGATCGAGTGCGCCAACGCGTACGCGACCCTGGGCGAGATGTGCGGCGTCTTTCGTGCGGTGTACGGGGAGTACCGCGAACCAGTCGCGGTCTGACGTTGAGCCTCGGCGACTATCTGGCAGAGCTTCTCGACGAGGCTGGTGATATTGAGATCCCAGCCGATCGGGAATACGCACGCGATGGCGTCACGTTCGCGGCACGGCCGAGCGACAACGTCATCGAGCTGCGGCTGGGCTCAGAGATCGCCGAAGCCGCGCGGCGCACGCCCGATACGGGCGAGTCGCCGCGCGGCGACGCCTGGGTTCGCTTCGCGCCACATTCGTGGGACGAGGACCACGCCCAGGATCGGCTCGAGGCCTGGTTCCGCGTCGCCTGGCGCCTTGCCGCCGAGTAGTAGCAGGGCCGGTCGCGACGCGAGAGTGCACTAGGGCGACAGGCGCCAGACAGTGTTGAACTCGATCGACGTTGCCCAGACCGAGTCGAAGGCGACGGTGATGCTCCCGCCTCCGTAGTTGGCCAGGATCGAATCGGTCATCTCGTTCGACGCCGGATCGATCAGGCCGACGAACGGCAGCGGCGCACGGAACCAGATGGCATCGTCAGCGGCATGAAGCATCGCCTCGAACATGGGTCCACCCGTTGCGATCTCAGCCTGGATCTCGCCGGTGACTGGGTCGAGTCGGAGAAGTGTGGCCTCGTCTGTCGCCGGTCGGCTTTCGTGGCCAGAGTGGATGGCCAACCAGACGCTTCCGGCGCCGATCGCCGATGCACCTGGATCAGGCAAGCCGCTGGCCACTTCCGATAGCTCCTCCGTCTCGGGATCGAAGCGCCACAGCTTGCCCCCGGCGGTATCAGTCAGCCACACGGCATCGAGGCCGTAAGTGAGCCACTGCGCATCAAACTCGAGCGAATAGGTCTCTGCGATCGTCGCGGTGCTCGGATCGATCCGCACGAGCTGGTCTGTGCGGGCGACTTCCCCGCTCGGCACCCACAGGGCGCCATCTCCAAACGGTAAGTATCCGTAGAACTCGGCTACTGGCAGCTCGACGGTTCCCGCCACTTCGTTGGACTCGGGATCAACCTGGACGACGCCGCCCCGCGTGCACGCCCAAATCGCCTCGTCGGTCGCGCCGATGGCCTGGCACAGCCGAGTTCCGGTCGGAATGGTGGCGATGATCTCATTGGTGGCCGGGTCCAGTCTCGTGATGCTTGGCTCGTCACTGTCCGGAGTGATCATCCACAGCGAGCCGAAGGCCTCGATTGGAAAGTCGGGGCCTCCTTCGACCCGGATCTCAGCCTCGGCGCGGGCAGCAAGCGGATCCTCGGTCGCGGTTGGCGTGGGCTCGGGCGTTGCTGTCCGCCCGCTGGTTGGTTCCGCTGTCGGAGTCACCGATGGAGTCGCCGATGGGACGACCGTCGGTACAGCTGGAGCGCCACTCGGAACCGCGGAGGCGGATGTGCAGGCGGCCAGGGAGAAAGCGATTGCGGCGGCGACGAGCATTTGGTTGCTGACCACTATCCGGGCGAAGGTCCGGATTACCGGTGAGTTCACGAGCGATCTCCTTGACGTACTGGTCACTCGCTCGAACCTAGTCATCCCATCGGTGGCGGCCAACGGTGGCATCCCTAGGTCCGAATAGGGTTTTCCCTGTTTGTCAGGCACGGGCCGTGTGCGACGATCCGACGATGAGTGGGACGCGGCCACTGGTACGCCGTGCGGCTACTGCCGTTGCGATCGGCTTCGCCGTCGTCACGCTTCTGGTTCACATCGATCAGGGCGCCCCGCTCCAGTTCTTGATCCTGGAAACGACGTTGGGCGCGCTATTTCTGATCGCCGGTTTCGTGGCCTGGGAGCGGCGCCCTGAGGTTCTCACCGGTCCGCTGTTGACGTTGTCGGGCGTTATCTGGTTCGCCGGTGGCTATGCGGCGACGGCGCTCGAGCCACAGGCATCCATCGCATGGGGCTTCGAGCGCTACTACGACCCGATCCTGGCCTTCCTCGCGCTGTCCTTCCCTGGCCGCCGGCTCGTCTCACCCGCCGCACGGTTACTGGTTGGCGGGCTGGTCGTCACCTTTGCCATCCGCACTGCATTCCGCTTCGCCTTCGCCTGTGCCTGCGCGCCCGCGCCCCTGGACGCGCTGGCCCATGAGTCTGTGTTGATAGCGGCCGAAGCCGCAACCAGTGCAGTCATCGTGGTGCTGTCCCTGGGAGTCGCGGTCCTTTGCGTGCGACGCGTGGCAACTGCGAGCCCGGCGGCCAAGCCGATCCTCCGCCCGGTTGCCACGGCGGGGATCCTGGCCGCCCTCTCTGCTGCCTATGACGCAGCGGAGCTTTCCTTTGGAATTGTCACCGGCCAGCCACTGAACGCCCTGCCGGATCCGTGGTCCGAGGTCGTTTCCTGGTCGATCTTCGTCGCCGTCGCCATGGTGCCATTGGGCTTCATGCTCGGCGCATTGAGGTTGCACCTTCGTCACGGAGCGATCGCACCACTGGCCCTCGAGCTGGACAAGGGCTCGGATGCCGCCGGGCTCGAACGCGCTCTTCGGTCAGCTCTCGGGGATCCCTCCCTTTCGTTGCTCCTCAAGGATCACGACGCCGACGTTTGGCGATCGTCGTCGGGCGCGACGACCGTCGTGCCGCTTCAGACGCCCGGCCGCACGGTGACGCTGCTGGAGAGCAACGGCGAGGCGATCGCGGCAATCGAGCACGACGAAGCGCTGGCCGAAGATCCGGGTCTCGTCGCCGCGGCCACTGCCGTTCTCCGCCTCGCGGTCGAGAACGAGCGTCTGGCCGCCGATCTGCGGAAGCAGCTCGACGAGGTCCGTGCCTCTCGTGCGAGGCTGGTCGACACGGCCCAGGCGGAACGCACCAGGATCGAGCGAGACCTCCATGACGGCGCGCAGCAGCGTCTCGTCAGCGTGGCCATGATGCTCCAGGAAGCGCTTGGAGAAGCACGTCGCGAGTCGCCCCACTCGCCCTTCGTGCAGCGCCTGGACGACACGTCGGACGAGCTCAAGAGCGCCATCGATGAGTTGCGCGAGCTGGCACGCGGCATTCACCCCGCGCTGCTAACCGAGGAAGGATTGGGCGTCGCTGTCGCGGCCCTCGCGCGCCGCGCGTCAGTCCCGGTCGAGGTCAACGTCGACCTGGACGGACGATTACCCGGGCCCGTCGAGACGACCGGCTACTACGTCGTCGCCGAGGCGTTGACCAACGTCGCTCGCCACGCACGAGCGCGAAGCGCAACCGTGACAGTGGCGATGAACGGTGACTCACTCGAGGTCGAAGTCGCGGACGATGGGCAGGGCGGGACTGACGTTGGTCGCGGGACCGGGTTGCGCGGCCTGGCTGATCGCCTCGATGCCATCTCGGGTCGGCTCGAGATCATCAGCCCGGTCGGTGGCGGGACACGGCTCCGAGCGGTGATCCCGTGCGCGTGATCGTGGCCGACGACTCCGCGGTGATTCGCCAGGGCGTGGTTCGAATACTCAACCAGGATGGGATGGACGTAATCGGCGAAGCTCGTGATGCCGACGAGCTGATTTCCCTGGTCGCCACCCTTCATCCCGACGTGGTCGTCGTCGACATCAGGATGCCGCCGCACGGAAATGCCGGGCTCGTCGCCGCCGAGAGGATCAGAGACGAGTATCAAGGCGTCGTCGGTGTATTGGTTCTGTCGCAGTACCTCGAGCCGGACTACGCGCTGCGCTTGCTTGGGGCGGGAATGGGTGGTGTCGGCTACCTGCTCAAGGATCGGGTCGCCGACCCCTCAGAGCTGGTCGATGCCGTCAAGCGGGTGGCATCGGGCGGGTCGGCCATAGACCCGTCTGTGGTCGGCGAGCTGGTCCGTGCTCGTCGTCGCGAGGACCGGCTGCATCGGCTGACCGAACGCGAACGCATGGTCCTCGAGCTGGTCGCCGAGGGCCGGTCCAACCGTTCGATTGCCGATCGAATGGCACTCTCGATCAAGACCGTCGAGGCGTCGATCGCCACCATTCTCTCGAAGCTCGGCCTCGAGCCGGATCCTGACGACAACCGGCGCGTCCTCGCTGTGCTCGCCTACCTGGATCCAGGCCGCGCCGGGATATGACAAAGCCCCGGCGCAACCGGGGCTTTGTCGGGGAGGGAGGGCTGAGGAGGTAGCCCTGCCTTACTTGTGTGGTTAGGCGGCCGTGTTCGCCTGATCGGCTGCCGGCGCCGCGACCGGCGCGAACTGCTTGAGGCCGAACTGCGCCTCGAGCTGCTCCAGCGGGCGGAAGCCGACGACGCCCTGCGGCGTGTAGGCGTTGCCGCTCTCGTCAGTTCCCGGGCGGAAGAACGCGATCGTCGGGATGCTCATGATGTTGAACGCCTGCGAGAGCACCGGGTTGGCGTCCACGTCGACCTTCACGACCTGGATCGTCCCGTCGTACTTCTCGGCCAGCTTCTCCATCTCGGGCGCGACCATCCGACACGGGCCGCACCACACGGCCCAGAAGTCAACGACGACTGGCTTGTCGCTGCCCAGGACCAGCTCCTGGAAGTTGGCGTCGGTCGCGACCTTGATCTCTGCCATTTGTTGGCATTTCCTTTCTCCGCCAGGGCCGGCGGCTCCCGCATTGGATTGTTAGCGGGAGATGTTCTGCATCATCCGGTAGGCCTCGATCACCCGCGGGTCAGCGAGGCTGTAATAGATCGTGGTTCCCTCGCGCCGGGCGATGACCAGCCCGACCGAGCGCAGCACACCAAGGTGCTGACTCATGTTCGGGACCTGGCACCCAACGTCGCGAGAGAGCTCGCTGACGGAACGCTCACCGGTGGCCAGCGTCTCGAGGACGCAAAGGCGTTTGGGGTCCGACAGAGCGCGGGCGACGTTTGCCGTCCGCTGTCGTTCTACTTCGCCGGTGGCCAGGATGGCGCTCGTCATTGGTCTCCATTCTCTCATTACTTGCGCAAACACGCAACCTTGCGGACCCTAGAAACCGAGCTGATGGAGCCTCTGTTCGTCGATCCCCGCGTGGTGGCCGACTTCATGGACGACCGTCTTCTGGACCTCGCGGGCAAGCTCTTCCGGGTCCGGGAAGTCCTCCTCGAGCGGCAGTCGGAAGAGTGTGATCTTGTTCGGGAATGGCACCAGATCTGCGCCGTAGGTGACCGGCGAAACACCCTCGTACAGGCCGTACAGACTGTCGCGCGGACCGAGTCCGCTCTCGCGCAGTTGGTCCGGTGTTGGCTCGTCGTCGATGACCACGGCCACGTTCTCGAGCAGGCTGAGGACCTCGTCGGGCAGGCCGTCGAGCGCTCTTTCGACGAGAACCTCGAACGGCTGGTGCCGCGCGGCGGGCAGCGGCGGCAGGTCGACGCGCCGACCCGGCTGCCGCTGAGCCTGTCTGCCACGGCGTTTGAGAGCCACGTTCCTATGCTACTGACGTGACTGCCGACGAAGTGAACAGCGAGCCAGAGTCGCTCGTCGTCACGACCGACACGGGTGACAGGATCCATTACCTCGACTGGGGCCGGCCATCCGCCTCCTTCCGGCCAGCCACGGAACGCCTGCCACCCTTGCTGCTCATCCACGGCCTGCTGGCTACGGCATGGAGTTGGACGCCCGTCGCGCGCCGGCTACGGCATTCGACCCACGTGTTGGCGCTCGATCTGCGCGGGCACGGCCTGTCCGACTCACCGCGATCCGGCTACGACCTCGAGTCGCTCGCCTTCGACGCGCTGACGGTGCTCGTCGCGAACGGCTACGGCAAAGACGCTGACGGGCCGCCGGCCGTGGTCGCCGGGCACGGCCTCGGAGCGATGGTCGCGGCAAGCATGGCGGCAATTCAGCCTGAATCGATCTGTGGGCTGGCGCTGGTCGAGGGCGGTTGGGAGGACCTGGCCGAGGCGACCGGATTGACCGCAGCCGACTACCAGCGCTCGATCGGCGACCCGCCGGAGGTGATGGCGTCGATGGACGCCTACCTCGCGGACCGGCGGGAGTACGACCCCGACAGCTGGGACACGGACCAGGAGCGCGCCGCGAGGGCAGCGGTCGACGAGAAATACGCCGGCCACGTCACATCCGTGGTCCGCGCTCACGCGCTGCGCGGCGGGGTTGAGGCGATGTTCGAGTTTCGGCCGCGCGAGGCGCTCGGCTCTCTCGAGGTCCCACTGCTGCTGGCCGTTGCCGAGACCGGCGCGGCGGACGATGAGACAGCTCGTGAACGGCGGATCGCGATCGACGACGTGATCAGGCAGCGCACTGCGGCCGGGCTCGCCGCTCCGGACGTGCGGATCTTCGCCGGTGCCGGCCACAACCTGATGCGCTACCGGCCGGCGGAGCTGAGCGCCGATCTCCTGGAGCTAATCGAGCGCGCGGCTCACCAGCGACCGTAGGCCGGATGACCGGGCCGGACCGCGACGAACGTGGCCCGGCAGGTTGCGGTGACGACGCCATCGGCTTCGAGCGTCGCCTCGACAGTCGCCCGGTCCTCGGTCGCCTCGACGACGTGTGCCCGTACTCGCACCGGGCCGTCGACCGGGGTGGGTTTCAGCAGTCGGACGTGAAAGTCGGCCGTGACGGTCGTGGGCGGCTTGTCGGCGCCAAGCCTCTGCATCAGGTGATACGCGGCCGTCCAATTGGAGTGGCAGTCGAGCAGGGTGCCGCAGATACCTCCGTTGAGCACTCCCTCGAACGCCTGGTGATAGGGCTCGGGTTGCCAATCGGCGATCACCTCGTCGCCCTGCGGGAAGCTGCGGACGTGAAGGCCGCGCTCGTTGGCCGGTCCGCATCCGAAACAGATCGTGTGCGGGCCGTATCGCTCCTGGAGGCTGAGTTCGGCGGTCCGTTCCACGCCGCTCACGGGAGTGGCGGAGCCGCGTTGTCGGCCAGCTCGCGCGCCAGGGCATCGAACCATGCGCCGGCAGATGGATCACGGATGCCACGCTGCGGATCTCTGGGCCCATTCGTCCAGCGATAGCACTCACCGTCCGACTCGCCGGTCGACTTGATCCACAGATACGCATCCACGAGCGGCACGTTGGTGTCCGCGGTCGGGCGCGGTCCGGCGCCTCGGTTGGGCGGGTTGCACCACGCCTCGGTGTCCCCGTCGCTTGCCGGATGCGCCGCCGTCCCGCGCCACGGTCCGCGGCCGTTGCGGCTGGTGTCTATTACAAAGCGCGTCGACGGCTCGGTCGCGCCAAGCAGCTCGTCGTAGCGCTCGTTCTCTGCGGCGGTGTTCAGATTGGCCTTCGTCGCGCCGTTGCTCCACTTGCCGAACGGGCTGAGCGAATGCCCATCCTCCGATCCGTACTGGTCGGGGCAGTCGGCAAAAGCGCCCGGCTCGATGGCCGTTGCGTACGCGATACAGGCTGAGACCCACGAGCCGTACTGGGTCGAGTTTCGGGTCCACTGGAAGTTCGACACGTTGAGCGCGAAGCCGTCGGCGTCGGCGACCTCCGCCTCGACCAGGCGCTCGGCGATCGTCGCCACCGGGTGCCAGTTGCCGTTGCCCGCGTCGATGTAGACCGCCGCATTGGTGTCGGTCGCGAGCGCGTCGACCGCGTAGCGCAGCAGCCCGATTCGGTCGTATGGATCCGCCTGTCCGCAGTCCGAAGGTAGCAGCGCCAACCCGTCGGGTTCGATGATGAGCACCGCGGTTGCGTCACCCAATCCATCGGCGATGCCGTCGATCCAGTTGCGGTACGCGTTGCCCGTCGCGGCGCCGCCATCGGAGTAGTGAGCACAGTCTCGGCCTGGAACGTTGTAGACGGCAAAGACCGGCACCTCGCCGTCCGCGGCAGCGACCGTATCGGCGACGTATTCCTCGACCTCGGCCGGCGTGCCGCCGACGAGCCACACCGCCTGCGGCGTCTCGACCATCGCCTCGATCCGGTTGGCCGCACCGTGCTTGCCCTTGTTGTGCAGCCTGTTGATCTGCTGCGTTGCGCCCGGGTTGGGCGGCGGCGAGTAGAAGATCGTGCCCGGTTCGAGGTCGGCGGCGGCAGCACTGGCCGGCAACAGGACAAGCAGAATCGGCAACAGCAGAGTTACGCGGCGCATCGCCCCAATGCTCGCACGCGTCGCTGCTCCGAGTGGTGCGTCGAACGTACCGTGTCAAACTAGTCGGTGATGGATCGGACCCTGCCGCCGGACGTCCGACAGCTGGTCGAAGAGATCGAGCAGGAGGTCGGCGAAAGCCCAATCGCGATCGACCGCAACGGAAGCGATCCGGTCGAGGCCGCCGTGCGCCAGATCCTGGTCGAGATGGGCGAGGATCCCGACCGAGACGGCCTCGAGGACACGCCCGGTCGTGTGCGGCGCATGTACCGCGAGCTGACCGCCGGCTACCACGTTGATCCCGAGCGGCTGGTCAACAACGCCATCTTCGACGTCGACTACAGCGAGATGGTGGTCGTCAAGGACATCCCGTTCTACAGTCTGTGCGAGCACCATCTGCTGCCGTTCTTCGGCAAAGCGGCCGTGGCCTACATCCCTGAGGGCCGCGTCATCGGCCTGTCGAAGATTCCGCGCGTCGTCGAGATGTACGCGCGCCGCCTGCAGGTGCAGGAACGAATGACCAAGCAGATCGCCGACTTCCTGATGGAGCGACTGCGGCCCAATGGGGTGGGCGTCGTGATCGAGGCCTCGCACCTGTGCGCCGTGATGCGCGGTGTGCGCAAACCGGGCACGATCATGACCACATCACACGTATTGGGGCTATTCCGTACGGCCGATAGAACACGGGCCGAGTTCTTCAGCCACCTGGAAAGGACACCACCAACGCTGTGACCGATTCCGAACGCAAGCCCACCCGACCAACTCCCGCAGCCGTGCCGATCGAACCCTCTGCGCCGTCAGGGGCGACGGTGCCCGTGCAGTCGGCCGCGTCGACTGCCGCTCCGCCGCCCGAAACGGTGCGCGAGCTGCTTCGGCGAGTCGACGCCGGCTGGGCAGAGTTTCGAGCTTCCGCCGCGCGCTTCCCGTCCGAGCGCATGGACGAGCACCTGACCGAAGATGGTTGGACGCGCAAGCAGATGCTCTTTCACATCGGCGTCTGGCACGACCTGACGACCGAGCGGTTGAGCAAGTTCTTCATGTCCGGGACCCCGGTCAAGCTCGACTCCGACACGGAGACGATCAACAGCCGCTCAGCGCGACAGGCGATCGGCCGCACGGCGGGCGAGATCCTGGGCGACGTCGAAGGGACGTTCAACAGGTTGCGCCGCCAGCTCCAGCGCCTGACCGACCAGCAGCTTCGGGCAAACGATGCCTGGGTGGCCGAGATCGTCATCGGCAACACCTACGAGCACTACGCCGAGCACGCGGCCGACGTCTATTCGGAGCCCGAACCGGAGCCAGCCGGACGCCGTCGCTAAAGCCCTCGTCGGCCGTGGCTGACGCGACACCGCGCCGGACTGCGGACGGCTTATCGCGAAATATTCGTGGCGGGACTGGTATCCGCAAAATCGGTGCGGATCTGGTGCGAATCGGGGCAAACCTCCAGGTCGGTCATGTTGGAAGGTCGATTCCACGCTCAGTCGCGCTCAAGCTCGTGAGGGTTCGACCGAAACCTGCGGTTAGTAGTCCTCGGACGCATATCTCGCATGGATAGGTGAGGGCGGTCGAGGGCGGGACGCTCTCCACTACCAGTCCGTGGGTGAATGACTGAGGGAACCAACGAGGGTGGCGCGGCTATGATCGCGCCGTGACTGATCGACCCATCAAGGTGCTCATCGCCAAGCCCGGACTCGATGGCCATGACCGCGGCGCGAAGGTTCTCGCGCGCGGGTTGCGCGACGAAGGTTTCGAGGTCATCTACACCGGTC
>DASQLS010000329.1:0-4929 GCA_035629915.1 Candidatus Limnocylindrales bacterium
CGCTTGATCTTGGCCGGGATGTCGAGCGCGGTGCGCGTCGAATCGGCGAGCTGATCCAGCTCGGACGAAACGCCGCGGCGGGCGCGTTCTAGCTCTTGCCGAGCTTCGGCCGACGACTCGCCCATTGCTCCTCCAGGAATGTGCGCGTCTCTTCGAACGACTCGATCGACTGGCGCGGGTAAAGCTTCGAGAAGCGCTCCTCAGGGTTGAGTCCGGGCAACGCCAGGAGCGCGGCTAGCATCGACCATGCGATCAGGCCGATCGTGATGGCGAAGCCAACTGCCGGCGGCCAGGTCCACGGCGCGCCGGCGATCAGCCAACCGACGAGCGCGCCAAGGATCGCGCCGAGGAAGAAGCCGGCAATGGCGCCGTTTCGTCCGCCGGCGCGAGCGAATAGCAGCGTGAACAGCACGATCCCGATGATGATCCCGCCCAGCAGCGCGACGACCCCCGGTGTGCCGAGCGGCTGAGCCAGTCCGGTCGCTGTGCCGGCGGCGGCGTTGTAGGCGACGTTCGAGCCGCACAGCAGCGCGATAGCCACCGTGAGCCCCACGGCAAGCACGAACGCGAGCACGAGGCTGCTGCCACGCGCGCCGAGCATCATGAAGGCGACATTGATGATGATCGCGACCCCGAACAGGACGCCGTGCGCGAAGCCCCAGCCGATCGATCCGAAAAGCCACTCCCCCAGGAACAGGAAGCCGCCGACATACAGCATGGTGGCCGTGAAAAGGGCCATGGCCAGGATGGCGCCGGCCTGTGTCGCGAGGACCTTGACCTCGCCCATGATCTCGCTGATCTCGGCGCGCAACAGCGCGATGTGCGCCTGGACGAGGCGCATGAACGACGAGCGGGTGCGGCCAATCTGTTCGCCGAGGCTGGCCGGCGGACCCTCCTCAGCGGCCGAATCGACTTCTGGCGGCAGATCCGTCGGCGGCGGCGCGTTGCCGGGCGTGCCGTAGCCGGGCGTGCCGTAGCCGGGCGTGCCGCTGCCTGGTGGACCGGATTGAGTCATCGAGGCAGGCTCAGGCCGTCAGGAAGTGGTTGCCGCTCAGCCGCGCGGCAGTGTCGAAGAAGCCGTAGGTGCGTCGGTAGCTCCCGTCGGTCAGCCGCTGTGAGCGGCGCGTGGCAACAGCCCACAGGCTGCGCTCGAGCTCCTCGATCCGTTCGGCAAGCTCGGCCGGACCGCGCGGCGGCAGGATGTCGGCGTACGTGCGCCGCCCGGACGGGTAGTGAACCTCCTCGGCCGGGGTCGCCGGAAGCATCGCGAACACGAGCCTCGCGTTCTGAAGAGCAGCTATGGCGCGTCGCGGCGCAGGCACGATCGCCGGGAGGGAAGAGCTCAGCGCGACCTCGTTCATGGCCTCGATCAACGCCGCTCGGTTCTCGGCCGGGCTGACCCGATCATCACCGTGGACGCCGGCGCGAGCGACGAACGCGCGCAGCACGGAGATCTCTGTCGCGCCGGCACGCAGCCAGACGCGAAAGCCCTCCTCGATGTCCTCTACGTGCGGCAGGGTTTCCTTGGCCAGAAGCTCGGTCGCCGAGTCGGGCAGATCGCCGGTTGTACAGGCGATGTCGAGCAGCTCGCGCGTGCGCCGGAAGAGCGCGCTCAGGCGGTCGAACTCGGCGAAGCCCGATGCGTGCAGTCCTTCCATCTCGCCCCATGCTCACCTGCTCGGCCAGAACGGTCAAGCGCGTGAGCCCCAACGTCGTATTGCAGGTTCGCTGCGTATCGGTAGGGAACCCGGTCTAGAAGTCGCCCATTCCTCCGCCCATGCCGCCCATGCCACCCGGGGGCATCGCCGGCATTGCCGACCTGGGCTCAGGCTTGTCGGTGACCATGACCTCGGTCGTGAGCACCATGGCCCCGATCGACGCCGCGTTCTCGACCGCGGAGCGAGTGACCTTCGCCGGGTCAACGATGCCGCGCGCGAGCATGTCGGTGTATTCGTCGGCCAGCACGTCGTAGCCGAGCGTGGCGCCACCCTTCTCCTGCTGCCGCCGACGGACGTTCTCGAGCACGACCGAGCCATCCAGACCGGCGTTCTCGGCCAGCTGGCGCATCGGCTCCTCTAGTGCCTTGCGCACGATGCGCACGCCGACCTGCGCGTCAGCGCCGTCGACCTTGAGCGAGTCGAGCGCCGACTGGGCGTTGATCAGCGAAACGCCGCCGCCCGGGACGATGCCCTCCTCGACCGCGGAGCGGGTGGCCGACAGAGCGTCCTCCACGCGGTGCTTCTTCTCCTTGAGCTCGGTCTCCGTGCCGGCGCCGACCTTGATGATCGCGACGCCACCGGACAGCTTGGCCATCCGCTCCTGGAGCTTCTCCTTGTCGTAGTCGGACGTCGTCTCCTCGATCTGGGCCTTGATCTGCTTGATCCGGCCCTGGATCTCCGATTCCGAACCATGGCCCTCGATCACCGTCGTGTTGTCCTTGGTCACGACGACGCGGCGACCGCGGCCGAGATCCTCGAGCTGGACGGAGTCGAGCTTGCGCCCGACCTCCTCGCTGATGACCGTGCCGCCGGTCAGGATGGCAATGTCGCGCAGCATTTCCTTGCGACGATCACCAAAGCCAGGTGCCTTGACCGCGACGACGTTGAGAACGCCGCGCAGCTTGTTGACGACGAGCGTCGAGAGCGCCTCGCCGTCGACGTCCTCGGCAATCATCAGCACGTCCTTCTTGCCCGACTGGAGGATCTTCTCGAGCGTCGGCAGCAGGTCCGCGATGGCGCTGATCTTCTTGTCCGTGATCAGGACGTAGGGGTCCTCGAGGATCGCCTCCATCCGGTTCGTGTCGGTCACGAAGTAGGCGCTGACGTAGCCGCGATCGAACTGCATGCCCTCGACGTACTCCGTCTCGAAGGCCATCGACTTCGACTCTTCGACCGTGATCACGCCGTCCTTGCCGACCTTGTCCATCACGTCGGCGATCAGATTGCCGATCTCCGGGTCAGCGGCACTGACCGTGGCGACCTGGGCGATCTCGTCGCGGCCCTTGACCGGCTGGGCAGCTGCCTTGATCGCGTTCGAGACGGCCTCGGCCGCCTTGTCGATGCCGATCTTCATCTGCATCGGGTTCGCTCCCGAGGCGACGTTCTTGAGGCCCTCGTTGACGATCGCCTGGGCGAGAACGGTCGCGGTCGTGGTGCCGTCGCCGGCAACGTCCTCCGTCTTGGTCGCAGCTTCCTTGAGCAGCTGCGCGCCCATGTTCTCGAACGGGTCCTCGAGCTCGATGTCGCGCGCAACGGTGACGCCGTCGTGGGTGACGGTCGGCGCGCCGTACTTCTTGTCGATCGCCACGTTGCGGCCCTTGGGACCGAGCGTCGTCTTGACCGCGTCGGCGAGCGCGTCCATGCCGCGCTTCATCGCCGTGCGTGCTTCTTCGTCGTAGTTGATCAGCTTGGCCATGCTTGGTCAGTTCCTCTCGATCGCTATGTGGGCGGGCAGCTCGTTCGCCGCGTCAGTGGTGCGGCGCCGGGGCTGCGGTCGTTAGCACTCTCCTAGGGAGATTGCTAACACAGAAGACCGAGATTCGTCAACCCGAGCCGGCCCTGCAAGAGGCGGCATAGACTGGCGTCGAGCGAGCGCAAGCCCAGCGCAGCAGGAGGTTGAGCAGTGCCGCGAAGAGTCGGATTTCCGGCCGGCGTGCCGGCCTGGATAGAAACCAATCAACCCGACCCCGACGCCGCTGCCGAGTTCTACAGCGGCCTGTTTGGCTGGCGCTTCGACGATCGCTCCGTTGGCACGCCCGGGCGGCGCTACCTGGTCGCGACTCTCGACGGTGACGACGTAGCGGCCGTGGGCTCGCTGCTCCCCGATGACGAGACCGGACCGGCCTGGAACACATACGTCGACGTGGAGGACGTGGACGCCGCCGCGGAGAGCGTTGTCTCGGCGGGCGGACGAGTCATAGCTGGCCCGGCTGACGCCGGCGACCTCGGACGAGTAGCGGCCTGCACTGACCCAGCAGGCGCCACGTTCCGCGTGCTGCAGCCCGGCGCGCTCAAAGGGGCTGCGGCGGTGAATGCGCCGGGGACCTGGAACTTCAGCGAGCTGAACACGCGCGACATCGAGGGCGCGAGGCGCTTCTACAAGGCCGTGTTCGGCTGGGAAGCGGAAGCCAGCGGGGCGGACCTGAACGCCGCGTCTGTGAACGGCGCCGACGCCGCCAGCCTGATGGTGCGCCTGCCCGGCTACGCCGATTTCCTGGAGCAGTTCGATCCGGGGCTGCGCAAGCGCCACGCAGAGTTCGGTGCGCCGCCAGGCTTCTCGGAATGCGTCGCCTGGATCCTGCCACTTACGGACGAAACCGCAACGCCGCACTGGAGCGTGACATTCGCCGTGGCCGACACCGACGACATCGTCGAGCGGGTTCGCCGGCTCGGTGGATCGGTCGTTACGGAACCGATCGACGTCCCCCCGACGCGACTGGCGGTCGTGCGCGATCCGGCGGGCGCGCAGTTCACCGTGAGTGCCTTCAATCCCGGCTGAGGGCGGCGCGCCGGGCCGCGTCCTGGCGTCGGCCGAGATCCTCGCCGTCGGTACCGAGCTGACGAGCGGGTCGACGCGCGACACGAACTCCGGCGACCTGGCGCGCGAGCTGACCGGCCTCGGTGTGCGGGTGACGCATGTGACGGCACTCCCCGATGACCTCGACGTGGTCCGCGATGCGTTCGCGACCGCGTTGACGCGAGCCGACCTGGTTGTGTCGACCGGCGGCCTTGGCCCGACGCCCGACGACCTGACACGCGAGGCGATCGCGGCCGCGTGCCAGCTCGAGCCATTCGTTGACCAGGCGACCGTGGATTGGATGCGCGGCATGTTCGAGCGGCGCGGTCTCGAGATGCCCGACGCGAACATCAAGCAGGCGTGGCTCATCGAGGGTGGCGCGGCGCTCGCCAACGCTCACGGCACGGCGCCCGG
>DASQLS010000330.1:0-3411 GCA_035629915.1 Candidatus Limnocylindrales bacterium
GTCGGCTCGGCCCGGCTCGGTCGGGAAGTGCTCCAGATGCCGGTCCGCGTCGCCGGGCCGTCCGGCGTCAGCGGCCTGACCGATCACCTGCTCACGCCGGCCTACAGCACGTCGCTCGGCCTGCTGATGTGGGGCGCCCAGACCATGCACGGCTACGAGCCGCTGCGCTACGAGTCCGCGCCCGCACCGGGCATGCTCAACCGCATGCGCGAGTGGGCCAGGGGCCTGTTCCCGTAGGTCGGCCGCTGTGAAGCATGCCGAGATCACGTTCGAAACCGGCGGTCGCCGCGGCCTGTTCGACCTGACCCGCGACTGCGCCAACTTCGTCAACGGCGAAGGCGATGGGTGGCTCAACGTCTTCGTGCCCCACGCAACGGCCGGCGTCGTGATCATGGAGCTCGGCGCCGGCTCTGATACGGACTTGATGGCGATGCTCGACACAATCCTGCCGCGCGACGATCGCTGGCGCCATGCTCATGGCTCGCGCGGCCACGGCGCCGACCACGTCCTGCCGCTGCTCGTCCCGCCGTCGATCGTCGTCCCGGTCGTTGGCGGCCAGCTCCAGCTCGGGACGTGGCAGTCGATCGCCCTGCTCGATCCCAACGCCGACAACTCGACGCGCAGGGTGGCGCTGACCTTCCTGACCGGCTGACAGCGCACGGCGTCGCGCAGGCGCAAACTCCCCGAGGAGTGTTGACGAACCTACAAAACTGTCCACATTGCGTCCACATCGGGCCGTAAGTGCCACTCCAATTGGCGCCCCTCGGGCCTAAAGTCGAGCCTCTGTTGGAAAGGTGCGCGGCTATACTCGGCCGAACGTCCCGGACCCCGGCGTCAATGCCCGCGCCGGGCAGCAGGCTCATGATTTTTTGCTCATCTGGAGGGTTGAAATGCCTTTGAGGTCCGACTCGGAAAACTTTGCGCTGATCAGGGTGATCGGTGTCGGCGGCGGGGGCAGCAACGCCGTCAATCGCATGATCCGAGCCGAGCTGATGGGCGTTGAGTTCATCTCCGTCAACACAGACGCGCAGGCCCTCCTGCAGTCGGACGCGCCACACAAGATCCGTGTCGGTGACAAGATCACGCGTGGCCTGGGCGCCGGCGGCGACCCGACGATCGGCCAGCGTGCGGCCGAGGAAGACGCCGAGAAGATCTACGAGGCGCTCAAGGACTCGGACATGGTCTTCATCACCGCCGGTATGGGCGGCGGGACCGGCTCGGGCGCGGCGCCCGTCATCGCCGAGATCGCGCGCGACCTTGGTGCGCTGACCATCGGCGTCGTCACCAAGCCGTTCTCGTTCGAGGGCGCGCGCCGCCGGCTCAACGCCGAGAAGGCAACGGAGGCGCTGCGCGACAAGGTCGACACGCTGATCACCATCCCCAACGACCGGCTCAAGGACGTCGTCCAGAAGGACACATCCATCCTCGAGGCATTCCGTGTCGTGGACGACGTGCTGCGCCAGGGCGTGCAGGGCATCAGCGACCTGATCACAGTGCCCGGCCTCATCAACCTCGACTTCGCCGACGTGCGAACGGTCATGAAGGACGCCGGCTCGGCGTTGATGGGCATCGGCCGGGCAAGTGGCGATACGCGTGCCGCGGACGCCGCGCGCGAGGCGATCTCGAGCCCGCTGCTCGAGGTCAACATCAGCGGCGCCCAGGGCGTGCTGTTCAACGTCACCGGCGGCCCGAGCCTGAGCCTGTTCGAGGTCGACGAAGCGGCCGAGATCATCAAGGGCACTGCCGATCCGGAGGCGAACATCATCTTCGGCACGGTCATCGATGAGCGAATGGGCGACGACGTGACCATCACCGTCATCGCCACCGGCTTCGACAACACCCGCCGGCGCGAGTCGGCGAGGACGCAGACGTCCGTCTCGCCCGAGCTTGCGGCGGTCCTGCGGGGCACGCGCTCGAGCGACGCGCTTGACTCCGCCGAGCAGCGCCCACCGACGGCGATCCCGGTCGAGTCTCCGCTAGGCGACGATCTCGACCAGCTGCCGGCGGCAGCCGTCGCCCAGCCGCGAACCAGCTCGTACGACGTGCGCCGCGGGCCGCAGTCGGAGGTCGAGGACCTCGACATTCCGGCCTTCCTGCGCCGGAACCGCTGACCGAACAAGACTCCGCTTCGAGCGAAGCAGCCGCGCTCGTCAGCGCGGTTGCGCGGGCCTCTGAACGTATCGCGGCGGCGTGCGCGCGCGTCGGTCGTGACCCGTCCGAGGTCGCCATCCTGCCGGTCACGAAGTCGGTCGATGCTGAGCGTCTGACAGCGGCGATCGCGGCGGGACTGACGACCTTTGCCGAGAACCGCGTCCAGGAGGCCGAGTCCAAGGCGGCCGACTTACCGGGTGCTGCCTGGCAGCTGATCGGCCGACTGCAGTCGAACAAGGCGGCCCGCGCGGTGTCGCTGTTCGAGCAGATCCATTCGGTCGACTCGCTTGATCTCGCGCAACGCGTCGGCCGCGTGGCGGTCCAGGCTCGGCGTGCGCCGTATCCGATCTACCTGCAGGTCAACGTCGACCTCGATCCGGCCAAATCAGGCTTTGCGCCCGACTCGATCGAGCGGCAGATCAGCGAGCTGGCCGGGCTCGAAGGGCTGGAGCTGCGCGGCCTGATGACCGTCGGGCACGACGTGGCGACCGCGGAACAGGCGCGGCCAACTTTCCAGGCGCTGCGCGGCCTCTCAGAGCGACTGCGCGGCCGTGAGTCGCGGCTCGGTCGCGGCCTGTCGATGGGCATGAGTGGCGACTTCGAGGTGGCGGTGGAGGAGGGGTCGACCGTCGTCCGGCTCGGGCGTGTCCTTTTCGGGGAGCGTCCGACGGCCTGATCAGTGGGTCATATACTCGGCCGCGGTGGGCGACTTTCTGCGCGTATTCATCCAGCTCTTCGTCAGTGCGCTCTTTCTGGTCGTGGCCGGGCGCATCCTGATCTCCTGGATCAACCCGCGCTTCGAGGGCCCGGTCGCGCAATTCCTCTACAACACGACCGAGCCGCTGCTCGCCCCGATCCGCCGCTTCCTGCCTCAGACGGGCATGATCGACCTGTCGCCGCTCGTCCTGGTGCTGCTGCTCGGCGTCCTGATGCGCCTGGTGCTCGTTCGCTGAAGGCGGTCGAGAGCGTACGTATCCGTGTTCGGCTGACGCCGCGCGCGGCGCGCGACGAGATAGTCGGCGTGGCGCCGAACGGAACGTTGCTGGTCAGGGTTCGCGCCGCGCCGGTAGACGGCGCCGCGAACCAGGCGCTGATCCAGCTGATGGCCAAGGCAATGGAAGTGCCGCGCACCTCGATATCGGTGGTTCGCGGCCACTCGAGCCGTGACAAGACGGTGTCGATCGAGGGCGATTCCGGGAGCGCCATCGTGGCTCGCTGGCCGGGCGTGCTGACAACCTGAGCCCGTGCCCCGATAATCAA
>DASQLS010000331.1:0-3929 GCA_035629915.1 Candidatus Limnocylindrales bacterium
CGAGATCATGCGTCACATCGCCGAGCTCACCGACGAGCGTCATCGGGGCGAATACGGCGGCGGCTCGTCGATATAGTTCGCAGCCGATAGTTCGCCAACGCATCTGCGCCGCACGCCGAGGGAAGCACGTGGATCCGAACCAACCGCCGACTCCAGATCAGCCGCAGCAGCCGACGCACGGCCAGCCGCCCTATCCGCAGCAGCCCTACCAGCAACCGCCGTACGGGCAGGCGCCGCCGCCGCAGTGGACGCCGGATATGCAGCAACCGCCGCCCGGCTACGGAGCACCGCCGCCACCACCCAAGTCGAATCGCGGCCGAATCATCGGCGCGATCGTGTTGGCCGTGGTCGTGATCGGCATCATCGGCTTCTTCGCCTTCCGCGACCGGTTGCCGAACGACGTCACCAGCCTTGCCGCCGGGGAGTGCTTCGACCGTGGCACGGAGAGCACCGTCTCCAACGTGCAGCGCCAGCCTTGCAACGAGGCGCATGACGCCGAGGTCGTGATCGCATTGGCCCATCCGGCCGACTCAACGGTCGCCTATCCGGTCGTGTCGGGCTTCGAGGACTTCATCTCGGCCAACTGCATCCCGGCGTTCGACACGTATGTGGGTCGGACGTTCGCCAGCGCCACGGACCTTGATCTCGGCTATTTCCAGCCGACGCTCACGGGGTGGGGCGAGGGCGACCGAGGCATCACCTGCTTCGTGTACCGGACCGATGGCCAGAAGATGACCGCCAGCGTTCGCGCAGGAGCGTCACCCGCTCCCTAGCGGCCGCAGGTAGTAAGCGGCTGTGTCGCCGTCGCGTGCGTCATCGTTCTGACGTGCCATGCGATTGATCTCGGCGACTCGGTCGGCGCCGCACATCTCGATCGCGCGCTTCATCCACGGCCGGCGCGGGGCCGGGAAGGTTCTGCCCTCCGACCACAGCTCGCTCAGCGCGTAACACGCTCCAGAGGTGTCATAGACGATCGACTCGATCTCGAGGTTCGCCTGGGCAGCGAGGAGGCGCATCCCCTCGAGGCTCGGAATGACGAGGTGCCGCGGGGGTTCGATGCCGATCCAATGCTCGCGGTACGTCCGCCAGCCGTAACCGCCCGCGACGGGCATGCGCACCAATGCGCGGCCGTCAGGGTCGAGCAATCGTCGAACGTGGCGCAGCGATTCGGCCGGACCGGCCACATGTTCGAGTGAGTGGTGGAGCATCACGACGTCGAACGTGCCCTCCTGCGCGTCGATCGTGCGTCGGAAGATGCGCACCCCGTCGCTGCGGTTCTCCTCAGGGGTGACGAACGGATCGATCCCGGTGAGGTCGCGGAAGCCCGCCGCTGAGAGGGCAATCAGGAGCTCGCCGTTGGCCGAGCCAACATCCAGGATCCGGCTGTCTGCCTGCGCGTGCGTGCCGATCATCCAATCGGCCCACATCGGCCGCTCGAGACGGCTCAACATCAGCCGGCCGACGAAGTTCCAGCGCGACCCACGAACCGCCGCGCCGCGTTGCTTTCGCAGCAGGCGGCCGATCGCGCCCGGAGCCGCGACCGGCAGTCGGTAGTTCTCCGGGTAGTAGCGCTCGAGGTCGGCGGGGATCTCGGTGATCTGGATCGAGCCGCACGAGGAGCACTCCACGTACTCGAACGACTCGCGCGTCTCGAGCAGCATCTCGCGAGCGACGAACGGCTCGGCAGCCACCGGCCGGCCGCAGGCCCGACACGAGATGTCCAGCACGTCAGTCATGCGCGGCCACGATAGCGGCGAGGTCGGGCGGAACGTGCACCGGTGCGATACTTGACGAGTAATGGGATCGGTTGAAGAAGTCCGCATCGCGCGCCGCACAGGCTTTTGCTACGGCGTGCGCGAAGCGATCGACTACGCCAGATTGGCCGCGGCGCAGGGCAAGCAGACGCACACGCTCGGCCAGGTGGTTCACAACGAGGGCGTAATCGCCGACCTCCAGGCACAGGGCATCCGCACGGTCGACACCCTCGACGACGTCGATCACGGCGCCGCCGTGGTCATCCGCGCCCATGGCGTGACGCCGGAGGTCATGGCGCGTGCCGAGACCAAGGGCCTCGAGGTGATCGACGGCACGTGCACCTGGGTGATCCAGGAGCAGAAGGAGCTCAAGCAGCTCGTTGAAGAGGGCTACACCATCGTGCTGCTGGGCACTCCCCACCATCCCGAGGTGGTCGGCCTGCTCGGCTTCGCGCCCGATGCGATCGTCGTCGACGAGGAAGAGGACTGGCACCGCATTCCGCGCACCAAGCGCATGGCGTTGATCAGCCAGAGCACCCAACCGCCGTGGAAGTTCGAAAGGCTTGCCGCCCACCTGGTCAGTCGGGCGCACGAGCTGAAGGTCGTGAACACCGTCTGCCCGGTCACCATCCGTCGCCAGCAGGACACCATGGAGCTTGCCGAGCAGGTCGACATGATGGTCGTCGTCGGCGGCCGCAACAGTGCCAACACGAAGGAGCTCACCCGGCTGTGTGAGATTGCCGGCAAGCCGGTCGTGCAGATCGAGGGTGAGGGCGACCTCGAGGGCGCCGCCGCTTTCGGTGATGCGCGCATCGTCGGCGTCACCGGTGGAACTTCCACGCCGATCGAGGACCTCGAGCGAGTCGTCGAGCGGGTGTACGCGCTCGCCGGCACGGATGACGCGCGGGGCCGCGCTCACGAGATGGCTCACCTCGCCCTGACAGCCGTTGCCGAGCCTGCCTACCGGAGCTCGTCGCTCGATGCGCAGGGCAATCCGCGGCGGCGTACTCCCGTAGCCGGCGCGGCCTGAGGTATGGCGCCGCGCCGCGGGCGGCGCCCGACACCAGGACGGAGCGACGACAGCTCGTTCGAGGGCCTGCCCGTTGTAGCTTTCGTTGGTCGGCCGAACGTCGGCAAGAGCACGCTCTTCAACCGTGTCGTTGGCGAACGCGTGGCGATAGTCGAGGATCGCGCTCGGACGACGCGCGACCGCCTGTACGACATCGGCGAGTGGAACGGGCGCCGCTTCATCGTCGTCGACACGGGCGGCCTCGAGACGCACCCCGGCGACGCGATCGAGGAGAAGGTCCAGGATCAGGCTCGGCTCGCCATCGACGAGGCGGACGTCATCGTGTTCCTGGTCGACGCGGCGGCCGGCATCACTCCATCGGATCACGAGGCGAGTGCCCTGTTGCGCGCGTCGCCCGCGCCAGTGATCGTGGCCGTGAACAAGGCGGACAACCAGAAACGCGAGCTCGAGGCGGCCGAGTTCCACGCCCTTGGCTGGCAGGAGACATACGCGATCAGCGCGCTCCACGGCCGCGGCGTAGCCGACCTGCTCGATGTCGTCGTCTGGGCGCTGCCGCAGGAGTCAGAAGCAGAGATCGAGCGCAAGCGCCTCGCCGACGTGCTGGACGACGAGGAAGAGTTCGGTGACGCGCCGGTTGACGATGAGGAGCAGCCCGAGGAAGCCGCCTTCGTCATGGACGACAGGCCATCCCGCGTCGCGATCATTGGCCGGCCGAACGTCGGCAAGAGCTCGTTGCTCAACTCACTCCTCGGCGAGGAGCGGTCGATCGTGAGCGACATCCCGGGCACGACACGCGACGCGATCGATATCGCGCTCGAGTGGGCCGGACGAACCGTTCGGCTCGTCGACACGGCCGGCATCCGACGCCGGGGCAGGGTCGCCTCCGGTCCGGCCGCGGAGCGCTACGCGACGCTGCGCGCGCTGAAGGCCGTCTCGCGCGCCGACGTGGCCGTGCTCGTGCTCGACGCCCAGGACGGACTCACAACCCAGGACGAGCACGTCGCGGGCTACGCGCTCGAGGAGGGCGCCGGACTCGTCATCGCGATCAACAAGTGGGATGTCGTCGAGAAGGACGAGGACACGTTCGACGAGTACGTGTCCGAGATCCGCCAGAAGGCGCCGTTCATCGATCTCGCGCCGATCGT
>DASQLS010000332.1:0-4624 GCA_035629915.1 Candidatus Limnocylindrales bacterium
GCCTGTCCGGCGGGGCGGTCGCGATCGATGGTGCGATCACGGTCGCGTTCACCCAGATGGCATCGATCCTCGAGATCGACACGGCCAACCTGACCGCCACTGTCCAGCCCGGCGTCATCAATGCCGACCTGAATCGCGCCGTGGCCGAGCACAGCCTGCTTTATCCGCCCGACCCGGCCAGCTTCGAGATGTGCACCATCGGCGGCAACCTGGCCGAGAACTCGGGCGGCCTGCGCTGCGTCAAGTACGGCGTGACGCGCGATTGGGTCCTCGGCCTCGAGGTCGTCCTGGCCGATGGCTCGGTCATCCGCACCGGCGGCAAGAACAAGAAGGACGTGGCCGGCTATGACCTGACCGGCTGGTTCGTCGGCTCCGAGGGAACGCTCGGCCTGATCACCGAGGCGACGCTGCGCCTGCTGCCCCTGCCGCCGCCGAAGCTGACGCTGCTCGCCTTCTTCGCGACCGTGCGCGACGCCGGTCGGGCAGTGGCGTTGATCACCGCCGCGGGTCTTCAGCCGGTGACGCTCGAGCTGATGGACGCGTTCACCATTGCCGCGGTCGACGACGTGCATCAACTCGGTCTCGATCGCACGGCGGGCGCGATGCTGATGGTCGAATCGGATCTGGCCGGTGCCGCCGCTGACGCGGAGCTGACCGGCGCCGAGGAGGCATGCCTGTCGGCCGGCGCGACATCAACGGTGCGTGCCGCGGACGCCCAGGAGGCTGACTGGCTGCGCCAGGCGCGCCGTGCGGCGCACGGCTCGCTCGAGCGGGCTGGTGTGGCGCGCATGGACGACGTGGGAGTGCCGCGCAGCCGCGTCCCGGAGATGATCGAGGAGATCGAGCGCGTCGCGGCGCGGCAGGGCCTGCCGATCGCCGTCTTCGGCCACGCCGGGGACGGCAACCTTCATCCCAACTACATCGTGTCGCGCGACGATCCCGACGCCGAGCGCAAGATCGACGCCGCGCGTGACGAGATCTATCGCGCCGCGCTGAAGCTCGGCGGAACCGTGACCGGCGAGCACGGCACGGGAATTGCCAAGAAGCCGTGGCTCGTGCTTCAGCGCGGCGAGCGCGCCGTCGAGGTGATGCGCTCGATCAAGCACGCGCTCGATCCGGAGGGGCTGCTGAACCCGGGCAAGGTCCTCTAGCCCGAGGCCGGTTTCGCGGCCGGTGTGCCGTCGCTACGGCAAGCGTTACAGCAGCCGCCACGCCGACGAGGTAGCGCGGCTATTGCACCGCGCGCAAGGCGCGGGCCACGTCGAGACGTCCGCGGGTAACCTGGCGCACGCCGGCCGCCGAGCCGAGGATCGCTGACTCGAGTCTCGTGCGAGAGAGGCTTGGCCGCATGCCGTGGACGAGAGCCACTGCGCCGGCCACGGCCGGTGCCGCGAACGACGTGCCGCACCACCAGCTCCACGAGCGACCGCGCTTGGTCGTATATGCGCAGCCCGGTGCCGAGAGCTTGATCCACGTGCCCCGGTTCGACCAGCTGTACAGGCCGTCCGAGCCGTTCGAGGCGGCAACGCTGATGACGCCGGGCAGTGCCGCCGGGTAGAACTTGCGCTTGCTGCCTTCATTGCCCGCGGCGGCGACGACGACCGCGCCCCTGCGTCGGGCGTGGGCGACGGCGTCAGACATGACGCTGGTGCGGTACTGCGCGGCCAGACTCAGGTTGATCACGTCCGCGCCGTGATCGGCGGCCCAGATGATGCCCGCGGCGATGTTCGAATGACTGCCGCTGCCGTTCGAGTTGAGAACCTTGACCGGCATGATCCGACAGCGCCAGCACATGCCGGCGATGCCAACTCGGTCGTTGCCGGCCGCGGCGGCGACGCCCGCGACGGCCGTTCCGTGACCGTTGTCGTCACGTGGCCGCGCATCGTTGTTGTGAAAGTCCCAGCCGCGCAACACTCGGCCGCGCAGGTCTGGCTGGTTCTCGTCGACGCCCGTGTCGATGATGGCGATGATCGTTTCGCGTGAGCCGGTGCTCATGCTCCAGGCCTGTGGCGCGCGAACCCGGCGCGGGCCCCATTGCTTGCCCCAGCTCGGATCGTTCGGCTCGACAGCCAACGAGGCGGTCCCGTCGAGCTCGACCGACACGACCCGAGGATCGGCATTCAGGGTGCGGATCGCCGACCAGCGGCGAAGGACCGACACGCTGACGACACGCGTCGACACAGCCGAGAGATCACCGATCTGGCGCACGCCGGCAGCCATCAGGGCGCGACTTCGTTCATAGGCGGGCACATCGGACCGAAACTTGACCAGGAGCGCGCCCGAAGTGGCGCCGGCACCGCTCTGTGAAGGCGTTGCCTGCTCGGTCGACGCGAGCGCCGGCACGGCGATCGGAAATGCGACCGCGAATGCCAATGCGATGCCGACCAGACGTCGAAAAGGGCGGCCACGCTGGGGCGCTGGCCGCTCGGGCCGCCTGGGGCGACGAGCGAAGGATGCGAGCGGGCGAGCGGAAACAGACATTGCCGAAAATAACTCCCTCTGCGCCTGGGGCGGACGCGACGATTGCTTGGCCATGCTCAGGGCGCGGCCGTGTGTGACGGAAGGCAACGCCCTTACCATTCGGTTCGGCCGATGGTCCCGTGTGGTCTGCTGGTCGCCGCTCTCGCCGGCGACCGTCGATGGGAGGCACAAGAAGCCAAGCCATGACCGAGCCAAAACGACGTCCCGCCAAAGCGGCACCCATTGGCAGCGCCGATCGAAGCGCGAATCCGCACGATCCCGGGTCGGACGTCGCGGGCGGCCGAGCGATCCAAGTCCTTTCCGCCGCGGCTCAGCCGATCGAGCTCGGGCAGGACGCGACAGTACGGATCGGCACCGCGTCGTGGACCGATCCGACCATGACCGCCGGCACCGTCTTTTACCCGAGCGGGGCGGACACCGCCGAGGAGCGGCTGCAGTACTACGCCAGCCAGTTCCCGCTGGTCGAGATCGATGCGACGTACTACGCGCTACCGGCGCGGCGCACCGCGGAGCTGTGGCGCGATCGGACGCCGCCCGACTTCCTATTCGACGTCAAGGCACACGCGCTGATGACCGGTCAGCCAACGGAGGTCAAGCGGCTGCCCAAGGTTATCCGCGAGGCACTGCCGGCCGAGCTGGCCGAAAAGAAGCGGATCTACGCGCGCGACCTGCCACGCGAGCTGCGCGACGAGGTCTGGGCGATGTTCATGGACGGGCTCGAGCCACTCCGCGAGGCCGGCCAGCTGGGATCAATTCTGCTGCAATACCCGCGCTGGTTCTTCCCGATCAGTCAGAGTCGCGCCGAGATCCTCGAGGCGCGCGAGTTGCTCGGCGGCCACCCGTTCGCCGTCGAGCTGCGCAACGCGAGCTGGTTCAACGAGAAGAACGTCGATCGGACGATGCGGTTCCTTGAGGACAACAAGCTGCCGTTCGTGATGGTCGATGAGCCGCAGGGCTTCAAGAGCAGCGTCCCGCCACTCGTCGCCGTCACGTCACCGGACCTCGCCGTGATGCGATTCCACGGCCGCCGTGCCGAAACCTGGGAGGCGCGCGACGTCACGCCCGCCGAGCGCTTCCGATACCTGTACGACCGCAAGGAGCTGGGCGAGTGGGCGCCCCGACTAAGGGATGCGGCAAAGCAGACGCGCGACCTGCACGTGCTGATGAACAACTGCTACGCCAACTACGGATCGACCAACGCGCGCGAGCTCGCGCTGCTCCTATCCGACCTCAAGCCGGGCGACTGAGCGCGCCGTTCTCCGGATCCTCGCCGGCCTCGACCTCGGTGGGCTCGTCCTCGCCGACATCGCGCGATGTCAGCGGCGCGGCATCTAGGGCGCCGGTCGGCGCCGCCGGTCGAGACTCGGTGCGGACGACGAGCGCGACCGAGACGATGATCATCGCCGCGCCGACGAGCATCGTCAGGTGGACCGGCTCATTGAGCAGCAGCGCGCCGAGGGTGACCGCCACGACCGGATTCACGTACGCGTAGGTCGCGACACGCGAAACCGGCGCGTGCTGAAGCGACCAGGTGTAGGCGGTGTAGGCAAGGACGCTGCCGAACACGATCAGGTACGCAAGGGCGAGCAGTGATGGGCCGCTGAAGTCCTCGACGCGGTACGCGTTCTGCTCGCCCGTCAGCAGGCCGACGACGAGCAGGCTCGCACCGCCGACGATCATCTGGGCGCCGGTCGAGGCGAGCGGGTCGCGCGGCAGGGTGACGAGCTTCGAGAAGTAGGTCCCGATCGCCCAGCTGACTGACGACCCGACGATCATCAGCATGCCCAGCAGCTTGACCTCGCCGCTGATGCCCTCGGGGATGATCAGCACGGCCACACCGGAAAGGCCAACGACCACGCCGACGATCGTCCCGAGCGCGATCCGCTCACCGAAGATGCGCCTCAGGATCACGACCCACAGGGGCACGACGGCAACGATCAATGCCGCCAGTCCACTCGGCACGTCGCGCTCACCGAGCATCACCAGTCCGTTTCCGCCGAGCAGCAGCAGCAGGCCGACCAGCCCGCCGCCCAGCCATTCGGCGCGGGTCAGGCGCAGCGCGCCCGAGCCACGCGTCAGCGCCAGCAACGCAAAGATGATCGCGGCGGCAACGACGTGCCGGACGCCGGCGGAGAGCAGTGGC
>DASQLS010000333.1:0-7746 GCA_035629915.1 Candidatus Limnocylindrales bacterium
GCGAGCAGGTCGAACCCGACGTAGATGACCGGCACCTGGGCCTGCATCTCGGCCGATGGGTTCTTGCGCCCGAGGCGAGCCTGGAGCTGGATGAAGGGCAACGCCATGCCGTCGCGGAAGGCGAGCAGCTCGCCGTCGATGATGCCGTCCCAGGGCATTCTCCGGGCGATCGCGACAACTTCCGGGTAGCCCTCGCTGACGTCGTGCAAGTCGCGGCTGTACAGGCGAACCTCATCACCACGCTTGTGCAGCTGGGCTCGGATGCCGTCGTACTTGTCCTCAACCCACACGGGAGTTCCGAGACGCTTGAGCACCTCTGCCTCGTCGGCGACCGGCGAGGCAAGCATCGACTTGAGTGGCCGGAAGAGGACGAGCTCAGCCTCGCCCAGGCGATCGTCGCGCGCCAGCTCGGCGGTGCGGCCCAGATCGCCGGTGAGCATGCCCGTCCACTGCACATCGGCCAGCTGGCGATCAAACGCGCTGGCGATTGCCGCCTCGAGATGCCCCTCGCGCAGGCCGATGCGCAGCTCACCGCTGAGCACCTTGATCACCGAGCGAGCCGTGAGTGGATCGCAGCGCTCGAGCAGGGCGCGCAGCGGCACGGCCTTCGCCGCCGCGCCGCGAGCGGCGGCAATCTCGGCAAAGGCGGCATCGACCTCGGGCAGCGGCGGCGGCTCGCCCACGGGTACGTGTTCGTGCTCCGCAAACAGGTCGCCAACCGCCTGGCCGATGTCGGAGGACTGGTTGTAGGCAGCGCCCAAAGCTCCGGACGCGGCACCCACGGTCGCCTCGACCACGGCGCCGATCGAAGCCCAGCCGATCCCCGTCGATCGGGGATCGCGTTCGGGGAAGGGCCGGCCAGTCATGTACGTGACCGCGATCGGCAGCTCGACCGCGCTCAACGAGCGCAGGTATTCGGCCAGCGTGCTGACCTTCTCGGTCGTCCGGGAAGTGGCGGCGATACGGGCCGCAACCTCGCTCCAGCGTCGCATCGTTGGCCGATGGTAGCCCTAGAGGCGGCAAGGGCCGTGATATAGCATCCCGGCCGATGAGCGGCAGAATGCCTGGCGGCGAGTTGTCCGACCGCGACCTGTGGCATCCGCCGCAGATCGTCGGCCGGCTGGTTGCCCTGCGCCGGCCCGAGCCGGGCGATGTCGACGCCGTGGTGCGCTGGTACGCCGACCCGGAGATAGCCCGGCTGACGCGCTACCAGACGCGGCCGATGACGCAGGCCGAGGTGGAGCGCTTCTTCCAGACGCGGATGCTGGCCCAGGACGCCCTCGCCTACGCGATCGTGGAGCTGCCCACGTGGCGGCTCATCGGCTTCACCACGTTCAGCGCTCTCGACGGCGACAACGGGTCGGTCATGTTCCACATCACGATCGGCGAGCGCGACGCGTGGGGCCGTGGATACGGGACCGAGGCGACCGAGCTGATGGTCGGCCACGCCTTCGAGCGGCTGGGCCTGCACCGAGTTGGCCTGACCGTCTTCTCGTACAACCTGCGCGCGATCAGCGCCTACGAGAAGGCCGGCTTCTCGATCGAAGGCAAGCTGCGCGACGCCATCCAGCGCGAGGGGCTCTACTTCGACGAGGTCCAGATGGGCATCCTCGCCGACGAGTGGCTCGAGCGCCGCTACGGCCACTTGCCCCTGGGCGAGGCGGACGAAGCCCTCGTTCGTTGACCAGCACCGGCGCCGCTGCGGACGAGGCGCGGACGCAGTTCAAGGAGATCCTCGGGCGCAAGGGCCACGCGGTCGACAACGCGCGCGAGGCGGTCACGCGGCTGGAGCTTGCCTTCGACGAGGGGGCGTTGCAGCGAACACCGGAGATCGATCAGGTGCTGGCAGACCTGTCTGTTGCCCTTGATCAGGAGGCCGATCAGAAGCTGGGCGGCAAGAGCGCCGAAGCGGCGCGCTTCATCACCCGCCGACTGGCACAGCTGGTGGACGACGCCTAGCCCGACGACATGTCAGTCACACAGGGCGTAGGGCCGCGCGCCGTCGTGGCGGACGAGCAGCACGCGCGCGCCGGCCGGTGTCACCAGCAGGGCCGTAACCGGATCGATGATCGTCAGCTCAACTTGCGTGGCGTTGATCAGCTCGCCCTGCTGGTCATTGGTCAGCGGCCCGCCTGAGCCGTCGTCGCCAAAGGTCGGATCCCACAGGCTGCCGTCGAAATCGATCGGTGAGCCAAGCCCGCAATGACCGATCTCGAACGACTGCGGCTCGCCCACTGGAACCGATCCTGCCGGCGTGTGAGCCTCGATGGTGGCCGTCGGCGCGCCCGGTCCGGGAATGCCCGAGTAACCCGCCGGCAGCGCCAGCGAAGGAAGGTCGGGGTTGGTGGTCGGGCTGGGGATCGGTGTTGGGCTGGAGGTCGGTGCCTGATTGACGGTCGGGCCCGGTGTCGGTGTCGTGGTTGAACCACAGCCAACAAGCAGAGCGACAAGGGCGACGACAGCAAGGTTTCGTTTCACCCTCGCCTGACGGAGCGCGGCAGGGCTCGGTTCCGTCCACTCCGTACACTCGTGCCATGAGCGGATTTCTGGGACGTGGCCCACGCGTCAGTGAAGAACAGAAGAAGCGCATCCCACCGGGTCAGTACTTCACCGAGAAATGGCCCGTCCTGCACTACGGATCGGTCCCGCGGGTCGATCTCAAGAAATGGGACTTCAAGGTTTGGGGCGAGGTCGACAACCCGTTCGAGCTGACCTGGGACGAGTTCAAGAGCCTGCCGCGCAAGTCACTCCACACCGACATCCATTGCGTGACTCGCTGGTCTCGGCTCGACATGGACTTCGAGGGCGTCCCCATCCAGCACATCCTCGAGCGCGCCCAGCTGCGCCCCAGCGCGCGTTTCGTGGTCGCCCATGCCGAACAGGGCTACACCGCGAATCTGCCGCTCGACGTGCTCGACGACGATGACGTGCTCCTGGCCGACATCGCCGATGGGGCGCCGCTGACTCCGGATCACGGCTACCCGCTCCGCCTGGTCGTCCCGAAACGCTACTTCTGGAAGAGTGCCAAGTGGATCCGCGGGCTGCAGTTCACGGCCGTCGACAAGCCCGGCTTCTGGGAACGTTACGGCTACAACAACGACGCGGACCCGTGGAAGGAAGAGCGCTTCAGCGAGTAGCGGCTCCCTCGACGGCCGTCGAGCCGTCGACCGGCGGCGACGTTCGACGCAGGAGCAGGTAGCCAACAACGCCGGCTACAACTGACGCAGCGAGGATGCCCTGCTTGGCGAGGGCCAGGGTCGCCGATTCGCCAAAGGCCAGGTAGGCGATGAACAGCGACATGGTGAACCCGATTCCGCACAACCACGCCGCGCCATAGATCTGGCGCCAGCCGACCCCAGCCGGCAATGATGCGAGACCGGCGCGGACAACCAACCACGCAACGGCCGTGATGCCGATCTGCTTGCCGATGATCAGGCCGAAAAAGATTCCGAGGACCACCGGCTCCCTCAGCAGGGCGCCGAACTCCGTGCTCAGCGTGACTCCGGCATTGGCCAACGCGAACAGCGGGACGACGAAGAACGCAACGAACGGCGTCAGCGAGTGTTCGAGGCGAAGCATCGGCGCCTGTGCCTTCTCGGTGATCGATTCGAGGTCCCAAAGCGACGAATACCGCTCCTGCGGAGCGCGAGCGGAACCCTGCTCGAAGTCATCGATGAGCTCGCGGGCATGCCTGGCGAAGTCCGAATCGGACACCCGCTGACGGGCCGGAATGGTCAGCGCGAGCAGAACGCCGGCGACCGTGGCGTGAACGCCGGAGTTGAGGACCGCGAACCAGAGCGCGACTCCCAATAGGCCATAGACCGCCGGACGTCGCGCACCGAGCCTGTTGGCGAGGAGCAGGAGCGCGACGATCCCGGCGGCCACGGCGAGCCACGTCATCGACAGGTCGCTTGTGTAGAAGATCGCGATCACGAGCACGGCCAGCAGGTCGTCCGCGATCGCCAGCGCCGCGACGAAGATCCGCAAGCCGAGCGGGATCCTCGATCCAAGCAGCGCCAGAACACCGAGTGCGAACGCGATGTCGGTCGCCATGGGCACTCCCCAGCCGGCGGTCTCCGGACGTCCGATTCCGACAATCACGATGTAGATCAACGCCGGAAGGAGGGCCCCTCCGATTGCCGCCGCCACAGGAAAGACGGCGCGTCGTTTGGAGGCCAGCTCGCCGACGAGGAGCTCACGCTTGATCTCCAGCCCAACCACCAGGAAGAAGAGAGCCATCAAGCCGTCGTTGATCCAGTCGTGGAGCGACAGCGAGAGGGTGTACCCGGCCAGGCTCAACGTCAGCGGCGTCGACCAGAGCTCGAAATAGGACGCTGACCAGGGCGAGTTGCTCCATACGAGAGCAACGAGCGCGGCGCCCAACAGCAGCACACCGCCGGCGACGGTCCTGTCCAGGAACTCGCGCAGCGGCGCAAAGATTCGCTCGATGGGCGGCGCGTCGGCGCGGCTCAACTTGCCGTCAGCCGGACAAACAAAACGGCGAGCCCAGCGGGCTCGCCGTCACGCTTGGAAGCGATGCGATCAGTGGTGGCAGGCACCCGGGCTGCCGGCAGAGTCGGCCGTCTTGAACGAGCTGCCGCAACCGCAGGCTGAAACCGCGTTCGGGTTGTTGACCGTGAAGCCTGCGCCCATCAGCGTGTCCATGTAGTCGATCTCGGACCCGAGCAGGTACTCGGTGCTCTGCTTGTCGACGTAGACCTTGATGCCTCGGCTCTCAACGGTGATGTCTTCATTGCTCGGCTGGTCCTCGAGCATCATTCCGTATCGGAAACCCGAGCAGCCGCCGCTATACACGTAAACGCGCAGGCCAAGCTGGGGATTCTGTTCTGCGGTCACAAGCTCTTGGAGCTTGCCTGCGGCCGCTTCGCTGAGCACTACGAGCTGCTCTGACTGGGCCGGGATCTCGGGAGTTACCTGCGGTTCGGTGTTCAGCATGGGTGAAATCGTACTCTCGGCCACGCTTATCGGCAAGCGTGGGCGATCGCGATCAGCCGAGCAGTGATGTCATCAGCTGGATGAACACCAGCACGAGCACGATGACCAGGATCGCCATGCCGATCGTGAGACCCACCGTAAGCAGCGACATGCCCGGCTTTTCGACGGCCGTTTCGCCTGCTGCTTCCTCCGCCACTGTCTCGGGCTCGGCCGATAGGAACCACAGGTCGGACTGCGGCTCGGCGATCGTCGAGATCCGCGGCGATGCTTGACCCGCCGAGGCGGCAGCTGACTCGTCGTTCGCCGCGAGCGGGGCCAGGGGCGCAATTGGCATCGCCGCAGACATGTCCGCCGAGTCGGCGAAGGCATCCTGTGGGCGGTCAACTTCGGGCCACGTATCCGTCGGTGCCGTCAGCCCGTATGGCGTCTGCGCCGGGGTCGGGTCTGTCCAGGCCCACGCATCCGATGGGTTTGCCGCGATTGCCGCCGGAGTAGCGAAGCCGCTATCGGGACGGTCGGGGTCCCAGATTGCCGGCCAGGCAGAATCGTCCGCCTGAGCAGTAACGACCGGCTCGGTTGCCTGAACGACCGGCTCGGTTGCCTGGGCCGCCTCGGCCACCTCTGCCTGTTCGGGAGGTTCGGCGGGTTCGGCGGACTGGGCAGCGACGATTTCTTCGACGCGCGGCGCAAACTCGGACGCGCTGGCGACGTTGGTGACGTTCAGTCGCTTCGCATCGTCGACGATCGAGAGCTCGATGCGCAGGACGACGTTGGCGGGCAATCCCGACTCGGGACCGGAGGCGTAGATCGTCGCCGGGAAGGCGCTCGGCGCCGGGATGTCGATCTGAACCTGTTCGGGCTCTGGCGCGGCTTCCGCCTCCTCCGCGTCGGACTCGAGATCGGCCTCGAAATCGGACTCGACTTCTGTGCCGGTGGCCATCTCGGGCTCGGGTACCGGCTCTGATTCGGCATCGGCTTCGGCATCGGCTTCGGCCTCGGCATCAGTGGCGACGCCCGTGGCGGCCAGCGCCAACCACGCTTCGAATGCATCCGCCTCGGCCGTGGGCTCCGACTCGGCCTCCACCGAAGGCTCAGCATCGGCCACGGCATCGGCCTCGGCTCCGGCAATGGGCTCGGCATCGGCAATCGGCTCGAAATCGACCGTCGCGACCTCAGCCACCGAGCTCTCGAAGAGCTGCGGCTGGTCGTCGTCGGCGACGAAGTCCCAAGGCGCGACCTCGTCAGGCTCGGGCAGCTCGTCCTCGCTCACGGGAGGCGAAGCAAAAAGATCATCTGGCGTGGTCGGCCCGAGCGATTCGGCGGACGTCTCGGGCATCACGGCCGCGGGCGTCGGTGCCGGCCCGAACCGCGGCGGGTCTTCCGGGCCGGTCTCGTCCCACGGAATGAAGGCCGACTGAACCGGGTCCTCGGTCTCTACCTGGGCGACGGCCGAAAGCGCGGAGGTCGCGTCATCCTCGGCCGTGGCGGCAGCTCCGTTGCCGTTCCAGCTTGGCCACTGCGGGACTGTTGCGCTCTCGGCCACTTCGGCCACCACCGGTGCGGTCTCGTCATAAGGGTCGGAGAACGCTGGGTCTGTCTCGCGCTCGGGCTCGACGAACGTCGACGCGACAGCATCGACGGTTTGCTCTTCGCGCGGACGCTCTTCGACCGCAACGGCGACCGGGCTGTGGAATGCCTCGAGCATGTCCGGCGGTCGGTCGTCGAATACCGGCGAGTCGTCGAAGTCGGTAAAAGGTGACGGCTCGTCCCAGCTCGGCCCGTCGACTCGCGCGTCCATCGGGCGATCGAAGTCGTCGTCGGACGGTCGGTCCCACGGCGCCTCCGGGGCAGAGGCTGGAGTGGCTACCGCTGCCGTATCGGTTTCGGCTGCCATTGCATCGACGGCGGGAGACCCGGCTGCGGTTGCGTCGGCGACGGGCGGCCAGACCAGGGAAGCATCCGTCGGCTCGAAGGTCTCGGTCGGAACCGGCGAGGGCGACCATGCCGTCGCGGCGGCCTCGTCAGCGGCGGGATCGGGCGGCCATGCCTCAGCGGCTGGCGTGTCCCACGGAATCTCCTCGCGCGAGGCGGGAGCCGGTGGCTCGGTCTCCCACGGCAGTGCCGACGGAACCGGAGCGAAGGGCGTGCTCGATGTGGCTGATGACTTGCTGGGCTCGGACGGCGGGCGGAGCCGCCGCGCCATCAGATCGTTGTCCATTTCAGTTACTTCCCTCGTGCGGCTGGCCATCGAGACGCTCGATGACGGTGGCGATCCCCTGGCCGACGCCGATGCACATCGTGGCCAGGCCGTAGCGCTTGCCGGTTCGGGCAAGCTCGTGGCTGAGCATCGTGATCAGCCGGGCGCCGCTCATGCCAAGCGGATGGCCGAGCGCGATCGCACCGCCGTTGACATTGACCTTGTCTGGATCCAGGCCGAGCTCACGCATGACCGCGATCGATTGGCTGGCAAAGGCCTCGTTGAGCTCGACCAAGTCGACATCGTTGACGTCGATCCCTGCTCGCTGGAGTGCCTTGCGAACGGCCGGGATGGGGCCGAGGCCCATTACCGCCGGGTCGACACCTGCCACGGCCGTCGAGATGACGCGGGCGAGTGGCTTGAGGCCTTCCTGCTCGGCGAACTCGCGCGCGACGATCACCGTCGCGCTCGCGCCGTCATTGATGCCGCTGCTGTTGCCGGCCGTGACCGTGCCACCCTCGCGGAACGCCGGCCGCAGGCGACCGAGCGCCTCCATTGACGTGTCGGCGCGCGGATGCTCGTCGCGATCGATG
>DASQLS010000334.1:0-2695 GCA_035629915.1 Candidatus Limnocylindrales bacterium
GGACGCGGACGAGCACCTGGCCGGTGCCCGGCTCGGGGTCGGGATGCTCCTCGACGAGAACCTCGCCGTCGCGGATCGTTGCGGCGCGCATCGCCTGCTGAGTCTAGATCGTGAGCACGACCACCCCGATCAGCACCGCGAAGGTCAAACACCCAGCGCCCGCCAGCGCCCTCCCGCGGGCCGGGTCGACCAGCCGGCGCAAGGCCGCCGCACGCTGCTCTCCGGGAGAGCCGGGGGGTGGATGGTGATGCCTCGCCGTGATGCGGTCATACGGACGGGCGATCCAGTCGGCATCGAAATACAGAAACTGGGCCGTCCCGATGTCCGCCGGTAGGCCGTGGGGGAGCAGATGGCCGAGCTTGGCGCGAAAGTCGTCGTAGCGCCCCCTGTCCTCGGTGACCAGACTGATGATGATCCGCTCGGGCTGCCCGAGCTCGACCAGATGTTGCACTTCCCATGCGAGGCCGGGCGAATCGCCGACGTGCAGAACGATCGTGCCGGCCGACCTCGTGAGATCCTGCACCGCCTCCCGCCAGTGCGCCTCGTCGGCATGGACGTAGATCGCGCCAGGGTCGGGAAATGTCTCCGACGGGTCGCCGAGTGCGACGAACGGGCCGACGGCGCGAAGCGCTCGGGCGAGCCGCTGCTCGTGGGTGCTCTTGAACATCTCCGAACGCGCGGCGGCCACACGGCTCTCGCGGTCGAAATGAAACGGCCTGAGGTAGACGACCTTCGGACGTACGTCGCCCGCGAGCTTTCGCTCGGCGCCCACCGCACGCATCCGGCGACCGCGCATGATCAGCATCGCGCTCGCGATGCACAGCCCGCACGTCACAACGCCACCGGCGATCCCGCTGATCGTCACGGTGTCGGTGTTCTTGGTGGTCTGCTGCAACCACGCGATGAAGAGCGACCCCGCCGGGAGCACCATCACGCCAAGGACCAGCGAGATCGTGCCGAGATGGCGCGCGCGAGTCACCTCGGTCTCGCTGAGCCGCCGAGCCTGCGACGACGAATCGCCGGTCGCCATCCGGCGTATCCGGGCCTGCGTCAGCGCAGCATTGATGGTGGCGGCGATTGTGAAGCCGATACCGCCGCCGAGGATGATGGTGAAGTCGTTGGCGTCCCACATGGCGTTCTCAGATAATCGCCGAGCATCCGGCGCATCGCACAGTAGTTGGAGTTGTGGTGTTACGGTCATTGCATGCGGGTGATCCGCCTCCGGCCTTTCGTCAGTGCTCGACCAGCGGTGATGACGGCAGCCTGCACCGGCCTGGCCATACTCGCCGCCGCCTGCGGTGGAAACCCCGGCTTCGACGAGCGCGCCGAGGCCAGCTGCGAACGGGCCCACGACGCGGGGCGATCTCTCTCGAAGCCTTCGCCGTTGGAGCCGTTCGGCAGCCCCGAGCGGATCGTGTACGGGGAGAAGATGGTCTCCCTGTTCGAGACGATGCTCGCCGAGATGAAGGCGCTCACGCCGCCGGCCACGCAGTCGGCGACCATGGACCGCTTCCTCGACACGATCGACAAGGCCGTCGACTACCTGCGGCAGGGGATCGACGTGGCGCAAGCGCGGGACGTGCGCAAGGCCGAGCGCCTGGGTGTCGCCCTCGAGGCGAATTGGAGGTCCGCCGACAGATTCGCGGGAGAGCTCAACCTGTCGGAGTGCGCCTTCCTGAGTTGATCGCCTCGGCCACGCATGCCGGACCATCCCGTCCGAAACGTGCCGAGCATCGGGATATCGCGCGATATCCGCTCCGCGGCAGCTAAGCTCAACGGCGTGTCAACGCCCGCCGCGGCCTACCGGCTGCCAGGCATCTCCCCGAAGGCCTACGAGCACCCGGCCGACCGTGCCGCAACGGCCGCGCTCGGCTCGATCCCGATGCTCGACTACGTCGTGCGCAAGCTCATCGAGTTCGGCTACGAACGCGCGCTGCGCCAGACCTACCTCGGCGCCTCCGTGCGGCTGGGCACCGACCAACTCCCTTTGATCTGGACGCGCTACCAGCACGTGCTGAGCGTCCTGGACATGCCCGAGGAGTACGACCTCTACCTGACCGCCGAGCCCGTCGCCAACGCGATGGCGGTCGGCGCGGGCAAGCCGATCCTCGTGCTCAACAGCGCCACGGTGGAGCTGCTCGACAACGAGCAGCTCGAGGCGGTCATCGCCCACGAGGTCGGCCACATCCTCTCCGACCACGTGCTCTACCGCACCGCGCTGCAGATCCTGCTGCGACTCGGCAGCCAGCGCCTGCCGATGGTCGCCGGCATGCCGCTGCTGGCCGTCCAGCACGCGCTGCTGGAGTGGTCGCGCGCGACGGAGCTGACGTGCGACCGCGCGGCGGCGATCGTCACCCGCGATCCGCGCGTCGTCTGCAAGATGCTCATGACGATGTCCGGGGGCGCAAAGGCCGACGACCTCAACCTCGACGCGTTCATGCGCCAGGCGATGGAGTACACCGAGACCGGCGAAGGGCTGGATCGCCTGCAGCGCCTGCTGACCGACCTGCGCCAGACGCATTCGCTGCCCGTCAAGCGCGTCCACGAGCTGCTGGCCTGGGTGCGCGACGGCGACTACGACCGCATCGTGAGCGGCGAGTACATCCGGCGCGGCCAGGAGCGGCCCGCGCGCGAGGAGGCGGCCGACGCCGCCACGCACTACTCCGAGCGCTTCAAGGACCTCTTCCGCGAGACC